>JAEUSK010000196.1 GCA_016787925.1 bacterium
AGGTAGATTTAATGTGTTTGGTATCCTTCGTCGAGTAATTTAAGGAGAATGAAAATGGTAAAGAGAACATTATTGGCGCTAGGCCTCGCAGCATTCGTATTGATCGGCTGCGGCGGACCTCCAAAAGAAGACATCGAAAAAGCCGGCAAAGCTAAAGTTGCTGCTGATGCTGCGAAAGCCGCTGATTATGCAAAAGAAACTTATGATGCTGCTGCCAAGTCGTTGAACGACGGCGTCGAAGCTGTCAAGAAGAGCGAGTGGGAAAAAGCCAAAAAAGCTTATATGGACGCCACTGCCAAGTTCACAGCCGCTGCTGCTGAAGCTCCTGCCAAAATGGAAGAAATGAAGACGGCCGCAACCGCTAAAGTTGACGAACTGAAGAAGATGATGGAAGCTACCGGCAAAGACAAAATGGTTATGGCTGCGATGAGAGGCAAAGACAAAGCCAAATTTCAGGCGATGACCAAAGAAGCCGGCGATATGATCACCGAAGGCGAAGGCATGATCGCTGAGAACGCCATGGGCGCTATGGAAAAACTGACTGCCGCCGCTGCTAAGTTAGATGAAATCAAAATGATGGCGAATCCCGGAAAGAAGTAATCTGATTTAATTCTTATTAAAAAACCCCCGTATGCCAGTGGCATGCGGGGGTTTTTGTTTTTTACACTGCCGGAATACTTTTTGTGTTTACAATTTTCTGAGTTTCACGTATTCTACTTTATGAGTATGACCTTTCTTCAGAATGAGCTGTGCGCGGTTGCGTGTCGGCAGAATGTTTTCCCGTAGATTGAGTCCGTTAATCTCTGTCCATATTTTTCGGGCAAGGAGCCTTGACCCGGCGACAGACAGTTTTGAGAACCGGTGAAAATACGACGCGCTATCGCGAAAGATCGTTCGCCTGAGGGTCAGGAAGCGGTCAATATACCAACGGATAATATCCTTTTCCTCTGCATCCACATAAATCGAAAAATCAAAAAAATCTGATAAAAAAACCTGGGGTTTGTGCCGTCGTTTTACGCCATTACTCTGGAGCACATTAAGTCCTTCGATTATCATAATATCAGGCTGACGAATGGTTTGCATTTTTCCAGGTATAATGTCATACGTGACATGGGAATACATGGGCGCGGTCACTTCGGCGCACCCGGATTTTACATCCGCAACAAACTGTATCAGCCTTTTCTGGTCATAACTCTCAGGGAATCCCTTTCGGTTCATGATACCCTTTTTATCCAACGTACGATTGGGGTACAAAAAACCATCCGTTGTTACCAGATCGACTTTGGGATGATGAGGCCACCTGGCCAAAAGCGCCTGTAGAATTCGCCCGGCTGTGCTTTTACCGACGGCAACGCTTCCGGCAATCCCGATCACGTAAGGAACTTTTGCAGAACGGTTGGAAATAAATGTGTCGGTGACTTTATGCAACTCCTGGGAAGCGGCGACATAAAGATTGAGCAGGCGTGAAAGGGGTAAATAGATATCGACCACTTCTTTCAATGAAACTCTTTCATTGATACCGTGGAGTTCGCTCAGATCGGCTTCCGATAATGTCAGCGGGGTGTTTGCGCGGAGTTTAGCCCACGCGCTTCTGGAAAACTGCTGATAGGGAGAAAACTGTTTGTCAGGCTGCGTACGTTTGGTCATAATGGGCTTCCCGTATGTGGGCATAGTATAACGGGATGGTAACTGACTTTCAAGAGAATATTTACCCAATCAAAATTCGATTGTGATTTCTAATGAAAATATATTATATTTTTTCAGGTGTTGAACTATTGGACCCGCTCAGCTCCACTCTTATCATAACCAGAAAAAACGAAACGGAACGTTTGCATGTTGGCCAAGAGATGTCTTCATACATATGCTGAAATCATATTACTCGTTTTTGCCATAGTCCCGCGGCAATTATTCGGACAAGTAAACACCGAGAAACTGAGAAATTACGAAGCGCAAAAAGGAATTCAAAACACCGCCGGACTCGGGTTTGGATTTTTAGCCGGTAATTCTGATCAATATCGTGTTGCCGCTAATTATCGTTTGGATTGGCTGACCACAAATTATTATTCATTTCTTATATTGAATTATGAGCGCGGGAAGAGCGGAGGCGACTTGTTTACGGATAAAGGATTTTTGCACGCAAGAGCCACGCGCGATCTAAGTGCGTCTTGGATTGCGGAAGCGTTTTTTCAGAAGGAATTTAATAAACTTATATTATTAAAGGACCGCCGCGTTGTAGGAGCAGGTTTACGTTATGAAATCCGCAATATCGACACTGTTCTGGGCCGGCAGCAAAAACTGTTTTTAGGCGTAGGGGCAGGCCTGATGCATGAACGCGAAATCACAACGGATCCTCATGACAAAAAAACGTTAGTTCGTTCAACCAATTATGTGTCTCTGACATGGAAGCCGGATGTCCGCATGGCGTTCTCCTCAACAGCCTATTTTCAGATGGACATACAGCGCAGCTCCGATTACAGGCTCATAAATGAAAGTTCCTTATCTTTTTCAATCACAAAAGCAGTGAGCTTTCTAACGACGGCGAGTCTTCGTTTTGACCACGAACCGCCGCCGGATATCAAAAAGTACGACCTCTCTGTGACCAACGGAATAACGGTTCAATTCTAATTTATGAGTCAAGTCATTTTATGTTAAAAACAGTAAAAGTTCCAAAAGAGTTCGAACCGTTATTTACCCGCGCGCAGAAATTTGTAAGCGCGTATTTTAAAGAGCGCAAGGAGAATGCGCGTAAGGGGACTATTGAAATTTTCGGCC
>JAEUSK010000212.1 GCA_016787925.1 bacterium
GGAGAAGCAGAACCAAGATTGCCTCCCAAGGTTGCAAGGTTGCGAATTTGCGGTGAACCAAAAACAGACAACATTCCGTGTAAAGCCGGAAAATCATTTTTTATTTTTATTAGGACTTGATTCAACGGAACGCCCGCTCCGACAATTATTTTCTCATCGTCTTCGATCATCTCTTTGAGATCAGAAATTGCAGATAGGTCGATAATCTCCTCAAGGAGTTCGTGTTTCTTGGTTACGCGAAGCGCGATATCGGTTGCGCCGGTAATAAAAATAGCTTTCGGATGCTCCACTTTCAATAGCATCGCTTCGGATAATGTTCTTGGCCTAAAATATTTTTGCTGTGATGTTTGAATGGCAAGCGATTTGGAAGATATTTTTCTTAGTTGTTCGCGGACGGCTCCTTCTTCATCGGTGAAACGGTCCAGTCCATGGTAAATACAGGCCTCCGCAGTTGCTTCCACGATCGGACGATAGCCCGTGCATCGGCAGAGATTTCCGGTTAGCGCATCGTCGATCACTTCGCGCGTAGGATGGAAATCATTTTTATACAGCGCAAACATAGCCATGATAATCCCGGGAGTACAATAACCGCATTGGGCGCCGAACTTCTGCACCATGGTTTCCTGAACGGGATGCAGGCCGCATGAGGTTTCGCTTAAACTCTCCACCGTGATCAGCCATTTTCCGTGAATCATGGGCAGAAAAACAAGGCAGGAATCAATCGGCGTATATATCATTTTACCGTTTTCGTCCGGTTCTGCAACTACAACCGTACACGCACCGCAATCACCTTCCGCGCAGCCTTCCTTAGTGCCTTTATGATCGGGCAAACTTCGGAGGTAATTGAGGACAGTCGTCGTAGGACGGAGATGCTTATCCCGCTCAAAATCTATTTCAAAGATTTTTCCGTCTAATACAAATGATATGATCCCCGATTTCATGATTCAATACTCATTGTTCATTGAAAATTACATACTCCTTCTATACTGCCCGCCAACCTGATAGAGCGCGCCGCTGATCTGTCCGAGAGAACAGCTTTTGACCGTCTCCATCAATTCCGCAAAAATATTTCCATTTTGAAGCGCGGTATGACTCAGGGTTTGAAGCCGCTTTGTACATTCCATATCATTGGCTTTCCAGAAATTTTTCAAGTTGATAATCTGAGCTTCTTTTTCTTCTTTGGTCGAACGAATCAATTCTGTTTGATGCGGGGTTTGATCTGGATTTTGATTGAGGAACGTATTCACGCCAACGATCGGTAATTCGCCGGTATGCTTTAAGTTTTCATATAAAAGCGATTCTTCTTGAATCTTATTACGCTGATACATCGTTTCCATCGCGCCTAAGACTCCGCCGCGTTCAGAAATTCTGTCAAATTCCGTCAGTATCGCTTCTTCGACCAAATCAGTCAACTCTTCGATGATGAACGATCCCTGCAGGACATTCTCGTTTTTCGCAAGGCCGAGTTCTTTGTTGATGATCAGCTGTATCGCCATCGCGCGGCGAACAGACTCTTCCGTCGGCGTAGTGATCGCTTCGTCGTACGCGTTGGTGTGCAGGGAATTACAATTATCGTATATCGCCATCAGCGCCTGCAAGGTCGTACGGATATCATTAAAACTGATTTCCATCGCGTGTAAGCTTCTGCCGGAAGTTTGAATATGATATTTTAGTTTTTGTGAACGGTCGTTGCCTTTGTATTTATATTTCAGCGCAACCGACCAGATCCTGCGAGCCACGCGACCGATCACGGAATATTCCGGATCAAGCCCGTTGGAAAAAAAGAAAGACAAATTCGGCGCGAAATCGTCAACGTTCATTCCTCGGGATAAATAATATTCCAGATACGTAAAGCCGTTGCCCAGCGTCAACGCCGCCTGCGTGATCGGATTGGCTCCGGCCTCTGCAATATGGTAACCGGATATGCTGACGGAATAATGATTCCTTATTTTTTTCTTCACATAATATTCCTGCATATCGCCCATCATCTTCAGCGCAAATTCCGTCGAGAATATGCATGTGTTCTGCGCCTGATCTTCTTTTAATATATCCGCCTGAACGGTTCCGCGAACGACACTCAACGTATGCGCTTTGATTTTTTTATACGTTTCTTTGTCAACCAATTGATCGCCTGTTATTCCCAGAGTACTATAACCGAAAAGCACGCCGTCATATTTGATCGCCTTTTCATAATGCGGATGTGAATGATCGACTTTCGGTTTTTTCAGTTTATCTGCCTGACCGTGCTCCCGAAGATATTTTTCAACCTGCTGATCGATCGCCGTATTAAAAAACATGGCGAGAATCATCGGAGCCGGCCCGTTGATAGTCATAGAAACAGACGTATTGGCGTCGCAGAGATCGAAACCTGCGTATAATTTTTTCATGTCGTCCAGCGTGCAGATCGACACGCCTGAATTTCCGATCTTGCCGTAAATATCCGGACGATAGTCCGGGTCTTCTCCGTAGAGCGTTACGGAATCAAAAGCCGTTGACAGCCTCACAAACGCCTGATCTTTAGAAAGATAATGGAACCGCCTGTTTGTCCGCTCCGGCGTGCCTTCGCCGGCAAACATCCGCGTTGGATCCTCGCTGCTTCGCTTGAATGGAAATACGCCTGCGGTGTATGGAAATTCTCCCGGCACGTTTTCTTTCATGATCCACTTCAACAGATCGCCCCAGTCCTGATACGACGGCAGCGAAACCTTTGGAATGCGCGTACCCGAAAGCGATTGAGTCGAAAGTTCGTTGATGATCTCTTTGTCCCTGACTTTGGTAACCATCTTATCCTGCGCATACAATTTCTTAAAATGATCCCAATCTTTCAGACGTTTTTTGAATTCAGGCCGCAGACGGATATTCAGATTCTCAATCATTTGGTCGACAGCATGAATCACATCGTCCGCATTCGATATCTTGTCAAAGGTGATTTTCGACGTTCCCTCCTCCGCGCCGCCTAATTCAAACGATTTTAACTGTCCTCCGGCAAACGCATCCTGATTTTTGAAAATTTCTTTCGTACCTTTTAATTGATACAGCTTCCGCGCGATATCCGACTGCTCCAAAACAAATTGTCCGTACGCGCGCGCCGTATCCGTGATCTCGCTGAGGTAACGCGTTCGCGCCGGCGGAATGATATATTTCTTCTCGCTCATTTCCTGCGTGAGTACCATCGACGAAGTCCAGTCAACCTTCGATTTGACCTTTATTGAATCAATAAGATGCATGTATAACTTATTGACGCCGGGATCATTGAACTGGCTCGCGATAGTTCCAAAAATGGGAAGCGTGTCGTCTCCCGCTTCAAACATTTTACGGCTGCGTTTGTATTGTTTACGCACGTCACGTAATGCGTCGAGCGAACCGCGTTTATCAAACTTATTGAGCACGACGATATCTGCAAAATCGATCATGTCAATTTTTTCCAATTGCGTCGCCGCACCAAAATCTGAGGTCATCACGTACATGGATACGTCGACAAGATCAACAATTTCAGAATCCGACTGACCGATGCCCGCCGTTTCCACGATGATCAGGTCAAATGCCGCCGCTTTTGTGATCTCGATGGCTTCCTGAATGGCTTTGCTCAATGCTAAATGAGATTGACGCGTCGCAAGACTGCGCATGTATACGCGAGAATGGACGATGGAATTCATCCGGATGCGGTCGCCCAGCAAAGCCCCGCCGGTCTTGCGTTTCGACGGATCAACGGAAATGATCGCAACCGTCTTATCCGGAAAATCGTTGATGAATCGGCGAACGAGTTCATCCGTGAGCGAACTCTTTCCCGCTCCGCCCGTACCGGTTATACCGAGCACCGGAATAGTTTTACTGACTTTGATCTTATCTAATTTTTTTCTCAGATCGGCGAGTGTGCCGTTACGCGCGCCTTCAACAATCTCTTCAGCATAGGTGATCAATTGCGCTATGGCTTTAGGATCTTTTTTAGTCAAACCTTCCACTTGCCGGTTGAGATGATCGATAGTGGAAAAATCGGTTTTCTTCAGCATATCGTTGATCATACCCTGCAAACCCATATTACGCCCGTCTTCCGGGGAATAAATTTTCTCAACGCCGTAGGCTTCAAGTTCGCTGACCTCTTCCGGCACGATTACGCCGCCGCCGCCGCCGAATATCTTGATATGCTGCGCGCCTTTCTGATTGAGCAGATCGCGCATGTATTTGAAATATTCCACATGGCCGCCCTGGTACGAACTGATCGCGATCGCCTGCGCGTCTTCCTGAATAGCTGTATTCACTACGTCTTCGGCGGAGCGGTTGTGGCCGAGGTGAATGACCTCTGCGCCCGACGCCTGTAAAATGCGCCGCATCACATTAATCGACGCATCATGCCCGTCGAATAAACTCGCCGCAGTAACAAAGCGGATCTTATGCTTGGGTTTATAGACTTCAGTTTCCACGTTTTATCCTTTTCAATTTATAATTTACAATTCAAAATTTCCTTAATCATCAATCTTCCTCTACAACCACGTATCGCCCTTCAGGCTTCCTGAATAAAAACACCAACACAGCGCCAAATACAAATCCGCCGAGGTGTGCCCACCAAGCGACTCCGCCGGTATGCGCTTCAGCACCAAGCGCCATCGTTCCTTGAAAGAACTGCAGCAGGATCCAGAAACCTAAAAAGAAATACGCGGGAATTTCAATGATCTGAATAAAAATAAATATCGGAAGCAAGGTCACTACGCGCGCCTTCGGATACAAAACAATATACGCGCCCATGACTCCTGCAATCGCTCCGCTTGCTCCCACCGTCGGAATGGGCGAATCGGAATTCAAATAAATGTGCGTAAATCCCGCTCCTAAACCGCAGAGAACGTAAAATAACAAAAACTTTTTGTGGCCCATTCGATCTTCCACATTGTCGCCGAAAATCCATAGATACCACATATTACTGATCACATGCATCCAGCCGCCATGGAGAAACATAGAAGAGACCAAAGGGCC
>JAEUSK010000235.1 GCA_016787925.1 bacterium
CTATGAGTATCGACATCATGGGCCATGTGAAGGTGTTCGGCACGTCGCTGTAGGTGAAGCCAAAGCCATGGAATAGATTATAACCGCTCATCGCATAGAATGCACCGTCTGTGCCGATACCGCGGGGATAGCCTATCGTAATTACCAATACTGCAGAAAGTATCAACGACAGACAAAATAAAAAGATCAGATATTTTTTAACAATAAAATCCATTATAAAGATGATCTTGAGACGATTCGTTGCAACCCGATTGTGTTATGTAGGTTAGTTCTTCGATATATTGTATATTTCAAGACTAAGTATCAACTATAAAACAACCGATTTGAATTTGTTTGAAATTAAAGAAGATCAGGTGTTTCTTAAAACCGTAATGATTAATCAGGCACTGATGATCGTATGACCCCCATTATGAGTCGGATGGCACAAAAGAGACACGATGTTCGTTATCCTTAGACGTTTTTATTCGAGAATCAATGAACAGGCGCAATGCTTCCGCCAGAATGATAATATTAAAAGCAAGAACCGGTAATACATATCTCGGCTCAGCTCTAAAAACAAAAACATTAAAAAACATGAAGTAGGGAATCCATAACAAAAACAATAATTTGGCCTTTGAAGCATGTTTTAAATATACAAAAAAGAGGAATAAACTTAATAGAAGGCTTAAGACTCCGGCGCTCTTTACAAAAAAGTTGTTCGAATTAGTAATCAAATACAGGGTAGAAATATTTGGGTGCGGCCTTTCCTGATAGTTTACGGCAAGGTTCATCCAATAGCCGAAAAACTTAACACCAATGAGTTTGCCATACGGTTCACCGAAATATACCCAGGGATTATTGATGAGAAATTTCACCGTTTCATTTAAATGAAACGAGTTCAATTCGCTGATAAAATCGGAATTTTGTTTTAAAGCGTCTAATAGCTGTTTTTTTTGTTCGACTGTCAAATTAGTAACAGCTGAATCAGCAAGCGATAAATATTTGTTTGCAATTAAGAAACGCTCATTAGTTACCGATTTACTATATTCTAATTCAGTCAAATCTTTGTTTTGTTTTCTCGCAATTTGGAATCCAAAATACTGAAAATAGTTCCCCAGGATGCCAAACTCACCAGCTGTTGCAATAACCGGCCGTCCCAGTGCAGAATTAGTCTACATGAGCCATGGCAGTAATAATAATACAGCTGTCCCGATCACAAGTCCGGATATAAGCAGTTTTCTCTTTGTGTTGATATAAAAAGCTCCCCAATATCTATAAATTATGGTTCGTAAGGGATCAATAAATTGCGGCGTGACCCATAAAAAAATTAAATATACAGGAATTAGCACTTGCGTAAACGGATCCAGCAACAATAGCATTGATAATGCGCTGCCAGAAATTATTGAATATCTCCAGGTTTGTTTCTTCCTTAACCTGATAAAACTCCATGTGGTCCATAGAATAAGAAAAATAGTCAAAGTTTCACGGTATATGGCCATAGTCCATAGGATAGTAGCCGGGTAAACAGTCCAGATCAGAGCTGATATAAAAGCTGTTTTCTTTCCGAAGTAATGATCGGCAATTTTGCATATAAAATATATGGATAATGATGATACCAATGCTTGAGTGAGGCATATCATTAGAACATTAAAGCCGAAAATTTTGAAAATAGATGCAAGAAAAAGAAGATAGAGAGGCCCGCGTCTGAAGTCTTGGCTGTGGGGGGGCTTTTCATATATGACTGGGAATCCATTGCCATCAATTAAATTCATGGCTATTTCTATATAACGCTGATCGTCCCCGATAGGCCGATGGGTATCGTTTGTTCCATATTCATAACCATAAAATTTATGCTCGTCGAAATAGAATAGCACAAATCCTGATCGCAATACGAACGCAAATAAGATAATAAAGAACAAAGCTTTTTTTCTAAACATTAACACGCTCTGAAAATGTTTTAAATGCGATTTTAATCATTGCAAACAGTCTTTGATCTCCTTTGCTATAAAACCGATCTGATCTACGGTTAACTCATAATACATCGGCAATCGCAGTAGGCAATCTGTATAATGATCCGAATTTGAAAGAATTCGTCCGTCATGTTTTTTTTCGTAAAACGGAGACTTGTGTAAACTCAAATAATGAAACACGGCATAAATTTCATTTTTTTTTAAGTGCTCAATGACACTCGTTCTTGCCTCAAGATTCTTAAAAAGAACATAAAACATATGCGCGTTATTTGTTGCATAATCGGGAATACGCGGCAAACTAATATGGCCAGCTGTTTCCAACGGCTTTAGATTTTCATAATAAGCATTCCATAACATTTTGCGTTTCTTTTGAATTTCGTCCAAATGTTCCAACTGGGCGTATAAAAATGCCGCGATTATATCGGAAGGCAAAAAGGACGAGCCGATATCCATCCATCCGTACTTATTGACTTCTCCTCGAAAAAATTCGGCCCTGTTGGTTCCTTTTTCCCAGACGATTTCTGCTCTTCGTATGAATTGTTCATCGTTGATGACTAGCATTCCGCCTTCGCCGGAAATAACATTTTTAGTTTCGTGGAATGAAAATGCAGAAAGATGTCCTATGGAACCAAGCGGTCTATCAGTATAAAACGAGTCGATAGCTTGCGCAGCATCTTCAATTACATATAGGCTATGCTTTCGGGCGAGTTCCATTATCTTATCCATGTTGCAGGCGATACCTGCGTAATGCACCGGAATAATTGCTTTTGTCTTAGGTGTAATCAAGGACTCTATTTGGTCAGCGTCCATATTGGGATTATCCGGGCCGCTATCGGCAAAAACAATTTTAGCGCCTCTCAAAACGAACGCATTGGCCGTGGAAACAAACGTGTACGAAGGCATAATGACTTCGTCGCCGGGCTTGATATCAATCAAAATGGCGGCCATCTCCAACGCATCGGTACAACTCGTGGTCAACAAACATTTTTTAAAATGGTAACTTTCCTCAAAAAACTCGTGGCAGCGTTTCGTAAACATTCCGTTTCCAGAAATCATACCTGATAAAACGGCCTGATAGAGATAGTGCGCTTCCTTACCGGTAAGATAGGGTTTGCTAAATGGAATTTTCATACGATTTGTTTCTAATAAATTTGTTTCGGTTGCGGATGAATTATAGAGTCTAATTGTATAGAGCTTTGTTAGTAAATTGGCCGTATGTTAAGGTTCAGTCCAGCGAGTTTTTCTTCAATCATTTTATGGTACTTTTTGTTTACAGTTAATAATAGCAAATCGATCTTATTTTCTCGAAGCCATTCGGAATTATGAATCGGGATGCCGTGTTTTAATTCGCCGTCTTGTTTGGTGTCATCGATACAAGCAACAATATTCTGTTTTCCAAGAGAAGTGAAAGTCAAGAATAGAGTAGATACCTCACCGGCCCCAAAAATTGCAATTTTTTTGACGGGTTTAGACATTAAGAAATCATCCAGGTTCTTAAAATTAGTTTCCCAAAAATTTAGGTTCTTTTCAATTATATCAGAATATTCAGTATTCCTATTTTTTCCAGTTTGGTTTTGTTCACAGACAAAAAGCCCAATTCCATGGTTTACAGGATGATGGGTATCTGAGTGAACTATCTTCAGTCCGTTTTTTTCCAGAATTGCAAGAAAATGATTCGACGTAAAATGCCATACGTGTTCAGCAAAGAATATATCATATCCACCGTAATCTTGTATGGGCAAACAAAAGATAATCCGGCCGCTGTCTTTTAGCGAATTCTTCAGATTAGAAATAAGTAACGTAATGTCTTCTATGTGTTCAATTACGTTAATTAAAATAAAGACATCGGATTTTGGGAGTAATTCATTGCCTAAAATGAGTTTTTGTTGGACATTCAGTCCTTTACTTTTAGCAAGCTCTGACGCTTTGTGACTGCCATCAAACCCCATAATATTTTTATTTGGAAATCTTTGAGTAAGCCTCTTAAGAAAATTTCCTTCCCCACATCCTATCTCGATTAGTGTGTGAAATTGGTCAGGCAGATATGGTTCGATCCAATCGGCAAAAACATGTGATCTTGCCACTGGCCCCTTTGTCGTATAGAAGAAATGTTCCTCTTTGCCTAACGTGTTCAACTCATATTCTTTTCCGTACAGGACTTCCAATTCTTCGGGCGTAAAGGTGGTTTCATTTGCTACAATGCCACTATCCGGACAAATTATTTTTCTGAGATTCCCTTTTCCAATACGTTGATCACCGGTCATTATTTTGCCCGTGTTTGACGAATAAAACGGTTTCCACAGCGTGCTACATGATACCGGGCACATTCTCATAATTGTCTGCTTTTCCTTTGCTGCACTAGATTGTTCGAATTTGGGTTACTCATAATGATATTCATCGATTCTTTACCGCAATTCATCATAACATCGATAACAGACATGTAGGGAACAAAATTACCCCATAATTGACTGTATGGAGATTGTATATAGTCCTGAAAAATCACGGTAATCCCGTTTTGTTTAAACAATTCAATATCTATAAAACTTTGTGCCGACTTACCATCATAAAGTAAATCAATCCCTGCAAAATGAGTACAAATTTCAATGATCCTGGAATTCCTGTCACTCGATTCTTTTGGTATATCGGATGCATAATAGACCGGTGTAGTTATTCCTATATAATTGCAAATTGCGCTGTTAAGTTTGTAGTTTAAGTCAATGAGCTTCTCATATTTGCCGAATACGATTGGTTTGATAATACTCATAATTTCTTCAAAAAAGGGAGCCTTCTTGTACCATTCCGTAATCTTATTGATTAAATCATCTTCCCATTTGCTATTATAGGAGATCAAAGCTTGATTGATCAAAGTATTTCTTGATGCGTTTCCAACCGGGACATGTATGGGTTTAATCCCATAGGGAGACTTCAATTGATTATTATTACGCCAGTCTTTTTTTGTGTATTGAACATCATCTAAATAAACAAAAATGTCAGCAACAGCCATTTGCTCAAAGTATCCGAGCCAAGGTACGAAACAAGGTTGTATGATAGAAATAATCATTTTAAAGTCCGTTTATAATATCAATTGTTTTTGAAATATCGGATTCTGTAACCCTGTGGTCCACGAAGAGATTGACCACTTTATCTCTGAAGCGGTAACTTCCAGAATATTTCTTTTTGTCGACATTTTTTTCAAACAATTCGGCAATCGGCGGATACCATGTGCTTACCAATAAGTTATTTCCTCTCAGTTTATCAATAAGGTCTTGGCGTTCCGGAGAGTCTACTAATAAATTATAACGCCAATAAATTTGCCCTTCTTTGTGGTCAATATGTTGGACCTTGTTTGAGCGAATCTTGGTTCGGTACATCGAAGCTTTTTTTGCTCGTAATTCGACGTTTTGCTCAAGGGTTTGCATACACGCTAGAATCTCTTTTTTTGCTTGTGCGTCTATTTTATAGAGCAAAAAATCGGAGTAGTTTTTATACAATGGAAGGTATGTTGAAGGAGCCTGGTGCTCTTCATTTAGGCGAATATCTCTCAGTTGTTTTTGAAATTCACTGTCTTTTAATCGATGTACATCGGAATATGTTTCAAGAGAGTTTGTAAGATGTTCAACTTCTTTTCTTAAGTTTTTATCTTTTACAAACGCCGCTCCTCCGAAACCGTGTTCTATAACTTTAGCATATCCAAAACTGAAAATGGCCGCGTCACCCCATAAACCCAGCGGCTTATCATTAAATTTTCCTCCTAAGGAATTGCAAACGTCTTCGATCATAAATAAATTATTTTCGACAACCCACGCGCTGATTTTGTCGATGTCTATTGGCAAACCAAAGTTATGAACGGCCAGCAGCACGGATTCATCGCCTGTAAAGGCATCTTGTATATTTTCAAGCTTTGCGTTTCCATCAAACTCATTCACATCATAGAATTTAGGGATCATTCCGGCCTTTTTAACAATCGGATAAACAATTTCGCATATATTAACCGGCAGTAATACCTTTGCGTTGGGTCTATTTAGGCTTTTCAGAATACTCCACAAGGCAGTGGAACCCCTGCCGGTAAAAACATGACTCTCGTTTAACACTGATAACATAAAAAATTAGATATCTTTAATGAGGTTGTTGAAATCACTTAGCTTCATACTTGCAATTCCAAGACCGGTTGACCCGTAACCATTACCATTGTAAAGCATATATAAAGTTTCTTTATGGAGAAATACGAATGCGTAACATAACATTTCGCTATCCCAACCTGATGCTGAATAATCGATTCCGACCAGATTGTCATGTCTGTTCCAATGAGTTCCATCATTTGAAACAGCAAAACCAATTTTATATGACTCACCGCGATGTGAATACCACATGCAGTACTTATCGGCTAATTTTATTACAGCCGGCTTTGCAATTGCAAATTCATGTATTGGGTCAATAAAATCGATGCAAATTTCTTTACGCCGCTTCCATACTATTCCGTCTTTTGATTCAGCATATTTAATGTTGTAATAATGTTTGTGGTCAGCTTCACTTTTCCCCCAAGCAACAAATCGTGAATACCACATTCTCAAATTATTATTTTCTTCAATAATAAACATCGATCCAACACCGAGATAGTCTTCGCTATTTCTCTCAAATATTGGCGCTTTTGAGTATTTATCGAAGTTAATACCGTCGTTGCTAATTGCAAGACCCAATCCGTTATACCACGGAACTTGAATGCCCTGAACCCACCCTAAATAATACAGGTAATATTTTTGTTTATAGAACATAACAAACGGGTACGAGGTTCCGTTTTCATCAAATGACCCACGTTCACCCAATTCAAGAATTGGTGCCGATGACAAACAGCGTGTGGATAAATTTTTTAAATCCAAAACAAGATGTCCAATTCTTGACCTGTTTCTACCATCTTTTCCGGTGACATAAATCCGATAAAGATCATTGTCATAGTCAATTGGTACAGCGCAAGATGCACCAGCCCATGTCTGAAGCCACTCCAAGTCTATATCAGGCTCAAGTATTAGTCCCAACTTATTCCACTCGACAGGGTTATTCATAAATCTTTTTAATAATTGTGTAAGGTCTTCTTTTAACTTCAATAAAAATCTTAGAGAGGTAAATGCCGATAATCCCTAAGCAAAATATAATAATACCACCGACTAGCCAGATAGAAGCAATTAACGAAGTCCATCCAGCAACGCCAACACCGTATACAACATATTGTATTAATATTTTTAGTAAATATATGAATGCTAATAATGAGATTGTGATTCCGGCATAAAAGATAAACATCAAAGGTAAATTAGAAAAAGAAGTTATGGCATTTATGAATTGATCGATCTTCTTGAAAAGGCTATAGCCTGTTGTGCTCGAACTGTGTTTTTCGATCTCAACTGATTTCTGATTAAAGCCCGCTAACATTGATATTCCAAGAAAAAAAACTTCTCTCTCCTGAAACTCTATTAATGCGTCAACGTATTGTTTTGTCATCACTCTAAATGGTGTAGGATTATCCTTAACTTTTACATCTGATAAAAAGTTAAATAACTTGTAAAATAAATTGCCAGACCATTTTTCTTTAAATCTACCCCGCCGTGAGGACTGTACGCCATAAATAACATCAAATTTTCCTTTCGAAGAATTTAGTTCATCCCAGAAAATTAACATCATCTCCGGATCTTCTTCTAGGTCAGAATCTATCATGAAGATAAAATCTCCGGTTGCATTTTTCAAACCCGTCATTAATGCTTTATGTTGGCCACAATTTCTGGAAAGGTCTATTATTTTTAACCTCGAGTTGCCTTTGTTGTATATGGTTAGTGCGACTTCCAAAGATTGGTCAGGAGAGCCGTCATTGACCAAAATTATTTCATAGCTATCAGTTATTTTTTCAAGTGTAGTTCGAAGTCGAACGTACAATTCATCAATATATTTTGCAGAATTGTACAATGATGTGACAACAGAAATTTTCATTTTTTTTATTTTAAATGATACTGTTCTTCCATAAATCTCAAAGCAAATCCGTGTTTGATAAGAGGCTGAGTAATTTCTTTACCAAAAATTACTTCATTGATCCACATTTCTACATCATTAAATCCAAAATTTGCCCTGATCCCGGTTGTTCCTGAAAAACGCGGGTTAATCTCCAATATTTTAGGGCCGTCTTTCGTCACTCTAAATTGAATATTATTTGAACCCTTTAAGTTTGTGTTTAATATGACATGTTTGCAAAATTTATCCAGGTCAGTATTATTCACTGTTTCAGCAGTATTGGTCATGCCAAATTTCAATTTTCTTTTCATGACGATGGTCAGGACATTATTTGAAGAAGTTCTATATGTTCCCGCTGTATATTCCTCATCGTCTGGGAACAAATATTCCTGAATTATCGGATCAGGAATTATGGATTGATACTTTGCAATGTCCTCAAGAGAAGTGACTTTAAAAATAGTTCTTGAACCGCCGCCCTGCCTGGGCTTCAGAAGCATGGGATACAGAAGTCCTGATATTTCTTTTTCCAATTTATTCAAATTATCTGCTAAAAAAGTCTTTGGAGTTGGCAGTTTGTGATCAACATACCATTGATAAGCGAGCCATTTATTATTGAATCTATGAATTTCTTCATGCTCGTTTATTAGAATATTGCAGGCGAACTCTTTCTTAAAACCATCTTGATGCTTTGATAGAACAAAAAATTCGAGATCTGCGGTGGGTATGACGATGTTGATTCCTTCATCTTTTACGATTTGTTTCACCGAATCGATATAATTTTTTTCATCTTTTGCCAGAGGAACAGTGAAGAATTTGTCACACCAATATTTACCAACTACTTCTTGGTAAATATCACACCCGATCAACCGATAAGGCTGTTTCATTAACTTAATGGCTTTGATGATAGTGAACGCGAGTTCAGAACCAACGGCCGTTACGAGAATATTTATCATGACTTTAAAATGCTTTCAAGTTCGCGAACAATTAATCCGATGTCTCCAAATCCGTGTGCATTACTGCCCGGTGTGGTCATGGCATTTTCTTCCGCGCACATTTCTAAAAAATGAATCAAAGGCTTATGGTAGACGGGGTTTATTTCCACTGCAATATTATTTTTTGTAGCTTCTTTGACTATTTCTCTTGTTAGTTGAGTCGGAAACGGTGTGCAGTATTTGCTGCATGTTGCCCCGATATGCGCAATAGCATGGATATTAGTACTTGCAGCTAACCCCATTAGCGTTTTGTATTCTAAATCAATAGCCTCGTTTTTTGACAATTCGGCGATCTTTCTGGTGTCAAGCCCGGGATAGCGGTGAGCGGCGCCCAAGACAAATTCTGCTCTTTCAACCATCTGATCTGTTAACTCAACTTGTCCGTCAAATGACACCGCGTTGGCCTCAAGTCCAATGAAGACTTTTATTTTATTTCGATACTTTTCTCGAAGGTTCACTATTTCATCCACGTAACTCTGGAACCAGTGAGGGCTTTTCGAGCGCCACGGTTCCGTATGTTCTGTGAATATGATGACTTCAAGTTCTGCTTCTATTGCTTTTTCAAAAACCTGTAGGACACTCGCTTTTCCATCGGTATGATTCGTATGAATGTGAAAATCCCACTTTGGGACTTTCTTATAGCTCAAAAGATCTGACGCAGATATTAAATAAGCCGTATCAAATTTGGTTTGCATGGCCTCGTCTTATTCATGAACATTGTAATACGTCCACGGATCAATAATTTGCTTAAGTTTGATGTGACTAGCGAGTCCTATATGGCATCCCTCGCCAAGGACGGCATTATTGCCAATGACTGATCCCGCCCCTATCAGACAAAACGGATTTATGACTGCGTCCTGATTAATATTTACATGGCTTAGAACACAGGAGCCTTTTTTTACTATGCTTCCACTTAAAACGGAAGAATTGGGGCCGATGATCACGCCATTTTCAATTGAACAATATTTTGAGCGTATCACACTTTTATGAATCATAGTTGGGAATTGGAATCCTTGCGCCGATTTTTCTTCAAAGATCAACTTTCTGTGTTTAGGGTCACCAATGCCGATTACCAGATTTGTTGTTTCTTTCACGTCAATATCGGCCAGTTTTCCAAGAATACTATAACCGAGCACGTCCTTCGAGTCGGGATAGCCGTCGTCAAAGAAGCCGGCTATATTGAATTCTTCAAGGGACTCAATTATATCTACGATTAATCTTGCGAGCGAACCTCCTCCAAGTACATATACATTCATTATTGTATTTTATTTTTAATTTTGAATTAGTTTAGCTGGGTGACTATTCATTACATCTATGAGTTTGTAAGCGATCTCATCAATCGAAAAATTCTCAACTCCAAATTTTCGCGCATTATCGCTCATACTTTTCCAATAATCCACATTCTTAACTATTTTTTTTAGTACATTTTTCATCGAAGTTAGCGATTCCACTTTTGCGCCTAATCCATATTTTTCAATCACCCCATCCGGATCCGAATGCAGGCTCAGGGTAGCCGTTCCTGCAAGCCACGCCTGAACAAATGCATTGGGTAAGCCTTCGTATCCATCGTCCGTCGTATTAATCAATACGTGCGCTTTAGATATAAGCGCCTGGCTTTCTTGAAAAGGGACTGCGCCCAAGTATTTTAAGTTATTCATATTCTGTATTCTCTGCAAAAGAAATGATTTTAATTTAGTATCAACAAACTGGCCCGCCATCCAGAATTCACAGTCCAAATCACGGCAGGCTTGGGCAAGTTCGATGAAAAGCTCCGGTCTTTTGACAGCCTTTATGCTCCCGATCCACAGTATTTTCAGCGGTGCGCTGCGTTCCACATGCTCCGGGACAGGGTGGCCTGATTTAATGACTACAGAATCCAGTCCAAATGCTTCTTTAAGCCTGTTTTTTTGATACTCCGTTTGAACGATAATACGTGAAGCGTTTTCTATTCCATATTCACAGATCACATCATTGATTTTTGCTTCACACCATAATACAGTTTTTTTTATAAACGGTCGGTTTTTCTTTCGAAGCTGTCGTTGATATTTACCTTTTTCAACTCCGCTCTCTCCGGCGCTCGCCCAGGCAAATATTTTATGATTTTTCTTACAGTGGCGTGCCACAAATCCGGTCAGAATATCTCGCCCGCGTTGATAATGATAGTCTGCATTGATGGCCCTCAACAGCTTGCTTATCTTCCGATACTGTAAAACAGGTAGAAACTGCCGATGCCGAATCCAATGAACGGTCATGCCTTCATACGATTCGGAAAAATTATTCTTACCTTCCTTGCTGTACGCTACGTAATGAACATCCCAGCCGCGTTTACTTAATTCACTCCCGATCAAATAAGTTTGCACCATCGGCCCGGTGATCGTTGCTTTCTTATCTGAAATAAAAAAATCTGAAACAAAACAAATTCGTTGAGGTTTATTCATCTTCCTTATCCGTTGAACTCACCGTCAAATCAATCGTGGATAGCGGCGCGACGGTCATGGAACTGTCAAGCGACTGTGCGATCACGGTTCCGGGCAAAAGATCATGTGAATATTGTTTGATAATAATACCCAGTCGTAATCCGGATTCCACAATCAGTGATTTCGCATCGAGTAAACTTTTGTGTACGAGATACGGCACTTTTGCTTCTACGAGATTATTCCCAATACTAACTACAACGTTAATAGGTGTGCCGATATTAATTTTTTGATTAGGCTCGATTGACTGTGCCAGTATAACCCCCGCCGGAAACTCGTTTGATGCCTGTGAATCAATCTTTCCGATTTTTAAACTCAATGATTCAAGATTAAATTCTGCATCACGAAGTGTTGAGAGAATGAGCAATGGAACATTGACCAATCTATTATTATCCGCGACGATGATTTCGATACTTCGGCCCGGTTTTACGGTTGTCATGGGCTCCGGTATCTGTTGGATCACGTGACCCGGGGCGGTCATACGGTCATATCGGGATTTCCTAATTACGATGAGTTTTGCTTTTTCCAATATGTCTTTTGCTTCGGCAAAGTCTTTGCCCATGACGTCCGGCACTCTAACCTGTTCGCCATGCGAAACATAAAACGGCATAACCCACTTATCAGTGATAAAAAATGCAAAACCGATGAGAGCCGTAAACAAAACAAACGTCTTGAGTAAATCTTTTAAATGCATTTGTAGCGATCGAAAAAGACATCAGTGAAGTGATGCAAATATATTTAAATCAACGTATAAACGCAATCTAAAATAATGAATTGACAAATGCAGTTTACTTTAGTACACTTTCCAACGGCTCTCCTTTTTCAATGCAGTGCCAAACGGCATCGCAAACCCAATCCAGGTTCATGGAAGAAAAAAAACACAAAATACTGATCGTGGATGATGAAGAACTGAACGTTCGATTTCTTTCCACTTTTTTGCAGCGCAAGGGATACGAAATTGACGTTGCATCAACGGGTATCGAGGCACTTGAGCGTATTGAAAGGGGAAGGCCGGATGTGGTTTTATTGGATGCCATGATGCCGGAGATGGACGGATTTGAGGTCTGCCGCCAACTAAGAAAAAATCCTGAAACGCATCTTTTGCCGGTGATTATGGTTACCGCCCTTCATAGTATTGAAGATGAAGTGCGCGCGCTCGAGGCAGGTTCGGATGATTTTTTGCCGAAGCCGATCAATAACCTTGAACTCATGGCTCGATTACGTTCTCTTTTGCGAATAAAGACTCTGCATGATCAACTGCGTGAAAGTAAAAAGGAATTAGAAGAAAAGAACCAAAAACTGATCGAGTTGCAAGGGCTGCGCGATTCATTGACCCAAATGATCGTTCATGACCTGAAAAATCCACTGACCGGCATAATGGGCTGCAGCGAGCTTCTGCAAATGATGCCGGAGAATCTTTCTGAGAGACAGCTTTCTATCATCAAAAAAATGGATGAAAGTTCGTCGGTCATTCAAAATATGATCACGGATATTTTGGATATAAGCCGTATGGAAGAAAATAAAGTCAAGCTTCGAAAAGAGCCTTTTCATATCTTGGAAATTCTTGACGCCAATCTGAATGAAATGGCCTATACCATGCAAAAAAACGGCATAAGCGGCCAACTGAATGTTGATAACGACGTTCCGATGATCAGCGCCGATAAAGATATGATTCATCGCGTTGTGGCCAATTTACTGCACAACGCTGTAAAGCATTCCGCAAAAGGCGGCAAAATCAATTTGATTGCCAGATATGAGCCAGAAGGAACACGCCTCCATGTGACGGTGAAAGATAACGGCGAAGGTATTGATCCGCAATATACGGAAAAGATTTTTGAAAAATTTGCCCAGGCTGATCTTAAAAAACTTGGGCTGAAAACGGATAGGGGATTAGGATTGACTTTCTGCAAATTGGCCATCGAAGCTCACGGCGGAAAAATCTGGGTTGAGAGCAGACTTGGCGAAGGCAGCGAATTCAAGTTTTACCTGCCGGGAGCCAGCGGGGCATAGTTCCATGTCAAAAAGAATCGTACTTTGTGTTGACGATATAATGTTTACCTCAAAAATCGCCGTAACGGCGAAAGCGCTGAACATTGAAATTACATCCGTAACCGGCAATCCTGAAGAAGCAGCCGGGCGAATCCGGTCATTGAATCCGTCGGCCGTTTTGATAGACTTGAATAGCAAAAAAATTAATCCTATCGCGCTGATTCATGTATTAAAAAGCGATCCGGCAGCAGTTTGTTTCCCCATTATTGGTTTTTTATCGCACGTCGATATCGATACGCGAGCCGCTGCTGTTAAGGCCGGTTGCGATCAGGTATTACCCCGTTCAGTTTTTGTTCAACAACTACCCGAAATTCTATCGGCGATTTAATTTTTTAATATGACCTTCTTATCCGGATTTTTTACAGCTGTTGTCGAATTCATATTTCCTCCGTTTTGCATGCTGTGCGGCGGGCAACTGAATTTGAATGATAAACTGGTATGCCGATCTTGCCTGAGTGATTTGAAAAAGGTAGAGGGAATTGTTCAGGATGGAGTCATTGATTTTGACTGTATAGATGAAATTCGTGCCGGAGCATATTACGATCAAAAACTACAGACCCTCATTCATCATTTTAAATATCAGCGCGCGCTTGCCTTAGCGGATGCGTTCGCTGATATTCTGTCGCCGATCATACGGGAAAACGCCCCCTGGTGCACGTCCGATTTACTAATTCCGGTTCCCCTGCACAAGGTCAAATTCAGGGAACGGTCCTTCAATCAATCAGAAGAAATCGCAAAAGCGCTGTCCTGCAAAGTGGATATTCCATGCAGCACTGACGTTTTGCTGCGGAGGGCTAATACTGAATCCCAGACGCAAATGGCCGATGCGCAGGAGCGGGTAAAAAATATGGCAAACGTTTTTGTGGTCAAAAATTCCAACACGGTTAAAGGCAAAACGGTCATATTGATTGATGATCTTATTACGACTGGTTCAACTGCCAATGCCTGTGCGCGGGTGTTAAAACAACATGGCGCTCAAAGAGTATACGTCCTTACAGTTGGGAGGCCGTATTTCTGAGTGGATGGCAAAAGCTTAGCGTCTTTGTATTTTTATAAAGGATAATTCAAAAATTGCCGCAAAGGCACGAAAACACAAAGTTACACAAAGAAGAAAACATCGACTTCTTCGTGATTCTTCATGACTTGGCGTCGTCGCCGAACAAAAACCCTGAAGGCGCGTGCAATACCTGAAAATGATAACTTGCAATGAATATATTTAATACCGATATTCGAGCCCTTTTTATTATTCAGGAGAGATGTTATCGATAATAAATCAAAACGTAAGGTCGGTTTTGTCGTTAATCCTAAAGCAGGGATTAACAAAAGCGCTTATGACGAGATAAAGTCCCTTTGCAGAAAAATATTTGATGACAGCTATCAAATAGAGATTCATCTCACCCGCAGTCCCGGTGACGCAACGGCTATCTCTAAACATTATGCGCAAGATCACTTTGATGTGGTCGCCTCGGCAGGCGGGGACGGAACGGCAAATGAAACGGCGCAGGGATTACTTGGGTCTGAAACCGCCATGACTATTATCCCTTATGGGTCGGGTAACGGGCTTGCACGCGGACTCCGAATTCCTATGAATAAAGAAAAAGCGATACGAACGATACTTACCGGAAGACCACGCCTTATTGATGTTGGAGAAATTACAGACGGTGAGAAACGAAAACTCTTCTTCGGCTTTTCCGGCATCGGATATGACGCGTTTATCGGTAAGTTGTTTAATGATCGGACAGGACGACGGGGATTGTTTTCTTATATTTATCTTTCAATCGTTTCGTATTCCAAATTCAAACCGGTCCCGCTGAGGATTAAGGTTAACGACAAAGAAATATTCACCAATCCGTTTGTTCTGGCCGTCGCGAACACCGGCGAATACGGCAATGGCGCCAAAATTGCTCCTCATGCAATTCCGGATGACGGTTTTTTCGAATTGTGTATTCTGCAGGATATGACGATGTTCAAAGGCCTTCTCCATGGCTGGCGATTATTTGACGGCTCGATTGATAAGATGGCTGAAATGACCATGCTGCGCACAACAAAAGTTGAAGTGTTTCCCGAATCGTCAGTCTATTATCATGCAGACGGGGAAACGGAGCAAACATCCAGCCCTTTGGTTTTTAGCATTCTGCCACTACAGCTTAAAATGATCGCTCCAATGTAACCCAATATTCTCTTGACTCTCACATGCTAAAAAATTAACTTTTGACGTGCAATCAATAAATATTCCTGAAATTAAGAAACCGCCGCCATGAACGAAGACGTCGCTTCACTTCATAAAATTGACGTTCTGAAAAAAGTCCCCATTTTCAGTGAAATCAGTTCCAAGGATCTTGAAAAGATTGTTGCGGTAACCCATCATCGGAAATACCGCAAAGATAATATGATCCTGATCGAGGAGGAAGCGGGGCAAACCATGTTCATATTAATGAGCGGCCAGGTAAAAATTTCCAGGATAAGCGAAGACGGTAGAGAAGTGATCCTTGCCGTGATGGGCGCAGGAGATTTTTTTGGGGAACTTTCCCTTCTGGACGGCCAATCACGTTCTGCAAATGTGACCGTTATTAAAGACGCTGAGATGCTTTTAATTAATCGCGACGATTTTCTGAGTTTGCTCACTGAATTTCCGAGGATTGCGATTCAATTACTCAGAGAATTAGCAAGCCGCATGCGCAAATCCGATTCGCAAATCAAAAGCCTGTCACTTAAGAATGCAACCGGTAAAGTTACCGGCACAATTCACCGGCTGGCGGAGGATATTGGGATTCGCACCGGTAATCATGTTCACATTGAAAACCTGCCCACACAGCAGGATTTGGCAAATATGGCGGGGACGTCCCGTGAAACTATATCACGCGTACTGCAGAAATTGGCCAATGACAAATACATCACAAGAGACGGGAGTAAATTGATCATTACGGATTATGAACGATTTAAGAAGGACTTTATATAAAAGGATGTCCAAACGTTAGAATAAAAGCCAACCTTTAAGGGTTGGCTTTTATATTTATGGATTTTCTGGCAAAAAAAAATTATATTTATCCGCTTTTTTTGAAAGGAAATTTCTCAACGGATGAATACACGGTCCAAAATACTAATCTGTGACCCGTCTCCAAAATCTGAGATGATGCTTCTGACAATTTTGGAATCTAACGACTACGAAGTGGAAAAAGCGATGGACGGGCATGAGGTATTAGACAAGGCCAAATCTCTGAATTACGATCTGGTGCTCGTCGCCTCCGATATGTCGGGCATAGATGGTTTTCAGGTCTGCCGTCTGCTCAAGGAAAGTGAAAGGACGCGCCACATTCCCGCCATGTTGTTGTCGGAACTGCCCGATCAGGCCGCTCGGACGAACGCGATCGAAGCGGGCGCGGATGAGTATATCCCAAAACCGTTTAACCGGGTCGAGCTGCTCACGCGTGTCGTGACTTTATTACGAATTAAACATCTCCATGACCGGTTGGAAAGATTGATCGAAGAAAAAGAAGCGGAAAAGAAAAAACTTGCTGAAAAAAATAATGAATTGAAAATTTTGTCCGAGATTGCACGCATCGTGATTTCAATAAAAGACCAACGCAAGGTTTTGACGGAAATTCTGAATAATATTCGTGACGCGTTTAAAGTTTACGGCTGCTGTCTCGTGATTCATAAAGACGGAGACTGGATTTTAGATACGTGTTCAAGCAATATGGCTCAGGAAGAGTTTGTCCAGACCATTTTACCTGCAAGGCCGATTTATGATTTTGTTTCGCACAGTGAAAAATCAATTATTATCAACAGCACCAAAGAAGATGATCGTTTCCCGGACGCATGTTCCGTGTTGAATCAGATGAATGTTTTCACCATGCTTTGTTCGCCCGTATTTATCCGCGGCCGTTTGATCGGCGTTTTGCAGGTGTACAACAAAGCAGATAAATCCGAATTTACGTCCAACGATTTGGCGGTTCTAATGACTCTTTGCGGACAAGTTGCACTTGCAATTGAAAACTTACAGCTTTTCAACAAATTGTCGGACTTTAACAAAAATCTTCAGGAGCAAATCGCGGCGGCCACGCATGCTCTGGTCGACCTCAAGAATTTCAATGAAAGTATACTTCAGAATATCAGTTCCGGCCTCATTACCACCGACATTTCAGGTAAGATTCTATTTGCAAATCACGCCTGTACAACGATACTTGAATATTCCGAATCCGACCTGCTGGATCGCCACATGAACAATATTTTTGGCCATGAGGCTGCTGCCGCTATGATGAAACCCGTTTTGGATCAGGATAATATGCCGGTGAGCGCAGAGTCACGCGTATTGACCAAGAATAAACGGGATATCTATTTAGGATTTACCACCACAGTCCGATATGACGCCGATCACCGGATGCTGGGTTATATCGTCAGTCTTCGGGATATTACGCAGATCCGCGAAATGCGCCAGACCATCATGCGAATGGACCGCTTGGCGTCGTCGGGGGTTTTGACGAGCGCAATTGCGCACGAGATACGAAATCCGCTTGCAGGAATTAAGACCATGGCGCAGGCTCTTGAAAAAGAAATGAAAGCGGATGATCATCGTATGGAGTACGTCCAGCGCATCATAAAGCAGATCAACCGGCTCAATGAACTCTTGAAGGCTTTCTTTACCTACGCTCGACCCGTTCGGCCTGAAAAAAAACAATGTGATTTCAGATTGATCGTCAAGGAAATTAAAGAATTAATAAAGAGCCGCTGCGAGACCGATAAGATAAGTATCGTGGAGTTGTACGATCCGTTTCTGCCAAACGTCTTTATAGATGAAAATCAAATACAGCAGGTCATGATCAATTTGATGGTCAATGCTTTGGATGCTATGGGGAAAGGCGGCAAGCTTACAATCGAAGCCTTACTGACGAGGCGAAGTTTGCCGCCGAAATTTCATGACGAGCGGGATGTGATCGAAATTCGCGTGTCCGATACCGGGAAAGGCGTTCCGCGTGAACAATTAAAATCGATATTTGACGCTTTTTATACGACCAAACCCAATGGCATTGGTTTAGGCCTGTCAATTGTCTACCGGATTGTGGAGGAACACGGCGGCGAGATTCTGGTTGATAGCGTTGAAAAAAAAGGAACGACTTTTACTGTTCTACTGCCTTTACATGAAACAGTGGAATCCATACCCGCAGGCGAATCGGTGATGTAACAAAAAAACCTTATTAAGGATGTATATGCGGAAAAAAGTTTTGGTAGTTGATGACGAAGAAGATCTTACATGGAGCATCTCAAAGCACCTCGTCAAAGATAAAGATGTGTATGAAGTGATTTGTGTGAATAACGGGCAGGAAGCATTAAATCTACTTTCACAGGTACCGGTAGATCTGGTTGTGAGTGATATAAAGATGCCGGGCATTTCCGGATTGGATCTGCTTGTCAAGATCAAGGAAACATATCAATCGACCAAAGTCATTATCATGACGGCGTTTGGTTCTGCGGATGTTCAAAAGGAGGCAACGTCGAGGGGCTCGCTGTATTACATTGAAAAGCCGTTTGAGATTGAGGATCTTCGTAGTTTGATTCATAACGCTTTGATCGAGAAAAAAGGATTCGATGGAAAGGTTACCGATTTTCAGCTTTCAGACCTTATCCAAATGAATGTATTAGGCCGGATGGTCATGGCTTTAGTTGTAACAAAAGACGATGAAAAGGGTTTAATCTACTTTAATGAAGGCAATGTGGTTCATGCTGAGTGCGGCAATATGCTCGGTGACGATGCATTTCATAAGATCGTGTCATGGGAAACCGGTAAATTTGAATTTCGAAAGGATGAACGGCCTGAAAAAGAAACGATAACGCAAGGCTGGCAGAGTTTGCTCCTTGAGGCCATGCGCCGTAAAGACGAAGTGACGCCGGAAACGAAATCAAAAATAAAAGAAATCACTCGTCAGGAACAGTTAGATAAGATCAAGGCATCGTTGAACGATTTTATTAAAGTCAAAGGTGTCGACCTGGTTGCGATAGTGGATAACGCCGGGTTCGCCCGTGCCTCCTTTTTTAACGAAAAGAAAGAACCGGTGCTTGATCTTACGACGTTGGTCAATTTTATACCGGCCGGGGTTGAATATATTCAGAAAGTGAATAATGAGATTAAAGGGGATGGGCTGAAATTATTTACATTTGAATTTAATGAGCGAACCTTAGTCTTGGCGCAAATCCCGAATCGCCTGGAATGGCTCTTGATGGTGTGTGAAAACGAGGTGAATTTAGGCGGATTGCGTTTTGCGATAAAAAAGCAGATCCCGACGCTCAGTGAGGTAATATGATGACTGAGAATTATGATTCTGATCCCACAATTTCGTATGCGGATCTTCACATACATTCTTATTTCTCAGACGGGTTTTTGAGTCCTACACAAATTGTGGAATATGCGGCAAAATCGGGATTGCGGGCGATATCGCTCACGGATCACGATACGGTTGAAGGGCTTGATGAAGCCATGGCCGCCGGCGGAGTATTTAATGTCGAAGTCATTACCGGCATTGAACTAAGCGCAACTATTGACGATAGAGATATTCATATTCTGGGATATTTATTCAACCACCATGACGAAAATTTTAGAAAGCAAGTTGATCTGTATAAGAGGGAACGTGTGAATCGGGCTGAAAAGATAGTTCAAAAACTTAACAATTTCGGCGTTCATGTTGACATGGACCAGGTCATGGCTCGTGCGGGAAAGGGGGCTGTTGGCCGTCCTCATATTGCGGATGCGGTTGTGCTGGCCGGCTTTGCGAAAGATACCAATTCTGTTTTTCGGGATTTTCTGGGATACGGCGGTTCAGCCTACGAGGATAAATACAAAATCAGTCCCGAAGTTGCGATCCGTCTTATCTGCGATGCAGGAGGCGTGTCCTTTCTTGCGCATCCTTCGTTTGGAATGAAGCAGAAATACCTTCAACAGTTGATCAGTTCTGGCGTGAGCGGGATCGAATGTACGCACCCCAAACACACGCCGGAAGCGTCGCTTTATTTTCAGAATATAGTTCAACGGCATCATTTACTGCAATCCGGGGGATCCGACTGCCATGCGCGCGATGGAAATATTTTTATCGGCAAGTTTCCGGTGCATTACAGCATGATCGAAAAAATGAAATTACAAGCAGCTTACAACTCAAATGCCTGACCAGCAAAGTAACCGCAGTTCCATCAAACAAATCAATCACCTCAATGGTAAATAGTACATCGACAGTCATCCCGAAACGGGCGCCGCTCAATGACCTTTCGCCTGAAGAAGCGCTTTATATAAGTAAGATGTCCATCAGTGATCTGGAAGCGATTCGTCTTGTACTGCAGGGTAACTCCGTTATAGATTGGTTTCGCCTGGACTTCAAGGCCGACGATGAAATAGAACTTTTTTTAAAAGTTAACGGTTACGATATTCACAATGTTCAGGATCAAAAACGCCTCGACAAAATCCGTTTGGAGTCTCTGGCATATCTCGAGGACAGGTACCCTCACCGTATTCCGGCTGAACTTAAAGACCCTGACATGACCATCCAGCGATTATTGTATTTAGCTTCGCGCTCGTTTAAGCGATCTACGCTGCAGATATATGCATGCATGTTACTCAAGATTATGCACACGGTCAATCATATTGACGGCAGAGAACTGCTTCATCGTTGTGAACTTAGAGGTACCGATATTTTTACTGCAGTTGAGAGAAAAGTAGAAAATGCCGTCCGCACGATGCAAGATGAAGGTTTTCATATTGTAGATTTCTACGGAAGTCACAAGGATAAATTCAGCATGATATCCAAACTATTGGCAAAAAAGGAAAACCATGCGGCGGCGATCTACGACAAGATTCGGTTCAGGATTATTACGTCAACTGTTGCAGACATATTACCCATGTTATATTTCTTGGGCAGGACGATCTGTCCTTTTAATTATATAATACCCGGGGGCTCGCATAATAATCTGGTTTCGTTTGCAGATCTGCTGGAGCATTTCCCTTCCTTCCGGCATTATGCCGCCTATATGAAAAGAAAAACCAATATTACGCGGCAACTCAGTTTCTTTAGAGAAAATGAGCATACCAGCTCGGAGTTCCGTGTTATCAATTTCGTCAGCGATATTCCGATTCGCGTCGATGAGATGCTCTACACGCCTGACTTTATTGACCTGGGCCGTATCATTTACGTGACCGTGGAATTCCAGATTATGGATCAGATGAATTATCAGGACAACGAAATGGGCGAAGCCAGCCACATGAAATATAAGCAGAGGCAAACCGATGCAGTGAATGATCGTCTCGGCATGCGGCACGCTGATTCGCGATAATATTACAAGGTACGAAAGCGTTTTCATGAAGATATCGATCGTTGTGCCTGTTTTAAACGAAGCAAATGTGATAGGGTCTTGTTTAGCGAAGTTACTTGAATGGGAAGATGATATTGAAATAATTGTGGCAGACGGCGGGAGCCGCGATGAAACGGTGCCCATTGCGAAACAGATGGCGGCCGGAAGCAGAAAGCGATTGCAGGTTCTTGAAAATTTAAAGCCGGGCCGTGCATTTCAAATGAACGCCGGGGCGGACGCAGCCACTGGCGATGTGTTGCTGTTTTTGCATGCGGACTGCACACTGCACCAAGGATCACTCAACGCTATTTGTGAGCATTTAAAGGATGAAACAATCATTGGCGGAGGATTTTACAAAAAGTACTCGGTGGAAAACTTTTCTTTGCGCATCTACCGAATTGCAATGAATGTTATTCGAACCAGGTGGATGAAAAACCTGGTTGGTACGAACGCAATTTTCGTTCGGAAGCAGGCGTTTGTTCAGTTAGGAAAATTCAATGAAGTGTCACTGCTTGAAGACGTCATGCTGTCTGATCGTATGAAAAAGGCAGGGCGGCTGATTTTCCTGAAGCCTCACGTTGTTTCGTCTTCACGAAGATATTACGAGGCGGGTATATTAAGACGCATATGGATTGCTTACAAAATCATGTATCTGTATCGCATAAAACATAGATCTCCGGATGAGTTAAAATCCATATACACGCAAATGACGCGGTAATAATTATGAAAAAATCATATTGGATCGACGGATGGATCTAAATAACATCAGCACTGTCTTATTTGATTTTGACGGCGTGCTTATGCAGAGTATCGAAGACCATTACCGTTCGTGGAATGACGTATTTCGGACGTACGACAGAGAGATCGGATGGGAAGAATTTTCTGTTTTGGAAGGTCAGAGCCTGTTTGCGATTGCCGAACAGTTATGCCGGCATCATGGCATTGCTGTATCAGAATCGGAGAAAATCGGGCGCATGAAGAATGAAATTTATCTGCAGAAGGCAAAATTCAAGTTGTATGATGGAGCTATGCCGTTGTTGGATTTCCTGAAAAAGAAGAATGTTAGACAAGGTTTAGTTACCGGAGCGCATCGAGACCGATTTGAGAAATCTGTTGACGGCCATTTTCGTTCATATTTTGACGCTATCGTTACCGCCGACGATGTGGTGCATACGAAACCTCATCCGGAACCCTTTTTGAAAGCGGCGTCTTTCATGAGCGCTGAAATCCGTGAGTGCATGGTGGTGGAGAATGCGCCCCTGGGAATCACGGCGGCCAAACGCGCGGGGATGCTGTGCATTGCAATAGCCTCGACATTGCCGGAACAATTCCTGACAGAAGCCGATCTGATCCTAAATAATCTGAATGAACTTAGTAAACTTTTTGAAAGCGTAAGAATTGAAGGCAACTCCGGCAAATAACGTTCCGCCATATTCTAAATTAGCCGCTTTTTACGACGGCATGATGGAGCATGTGGATTATTATCATTGGGCCGAGTACATAGATCAGATCTTCAGAAAATCAGGAAAATCTGTAAAGGATGTCTGTGAACTTGCTTGCGGAACCGGAACGTTTGGTGTGAGTTTATCAAAATTGGGATACACCATGACTTGTTCTGATATTTCGCCGGATATGATAAGAGTAGCATCTGCTAAGGCAGAACGAAATGGCGTTCAGATCTCTTTTTCTGTTCAAAGTATGTTGCATTTTTGTTCCGATAAACAGTTTGATGCGGTATTATGTCTGTACGACAGCATAAATTATCTGAAGGAAAAGAATGAGATTATTGCGTTTCTACATAATTCTGAAAAACTCGTTACAGACGGAGGATTGCTTATTTTTGATGCATGTACAGAACATAATTCTCTGGAGAATTTTAATCAGCGCTACGAATACGATAAGGCGCATCGGTATAGGCGCAGAAGTTATTATCTGGCCGATCAACGCAGGCAGGTCAATGAGATAACTATACAAATTGACGGAACTTTTTATAAGGAGGAACATACGCAAAATATCTTTGCAATTTCCGATATTGCTGAGTTGATCAGGAGAACCTCATTCAAATTAACGCATACGTTTGAGAATCTGACTTTTCACAAAGGAAAAGAGAGTTCCGAGCGCGTACATTTTGTTCTGGAAAAACAGAAATAACCCATTCTTATTTAATATATGACAGCATACGAAATAATTCTCAAGAAGCGTGATAAACAGGAATTGACCAAAAACGAAATTAAAATGTTGGTCGATGATTATACCGCCGGAAAAATTCCTGACTATCAGATGTCTGCGTTTCTCATGGCCGTGTATTTTGCCGGTATGAACTTCAGAGAAACGACGGACCTGACGATCGCAATGCGGGACAGCGGAACAGTGATCGATCTTTCGATGATACCCGGCAAAAAGGTTGATAAACACAGCACCGGAGGTGTGGGTGATAAGATTTCTCTTATTTTGGCTCCTTTGGCTGCATCGCTTGGCGTAATCGTACCGATGATCAGCGGGCGCGGCCTTGGACATACCGGTGGTACACTTGACAAGCTAGAGTCCATTCCTGGATTCAATATTGGTTTATCTATTTCACAATTTCAGCAAACGCTAAAAGATATCGGTGTCTGTATGATCGGGCAGACTGCCGAGATAGCGCCTGCAGACAAGAAACTGTATGCATTGAGAGATGTCACCGGAACGGTCGAATCCATACCGTTAATTTCTGCAAGCATTATGAGCAAAAAATTGGCAGAAGGAATTGACGCATTGGTATTGGACGTAAAAGTGGGCAACGGCGCTTTTATGAAATCGTTTGAACGTGCTGCCGAGCTTGCAAAAAACCTTATATCTATTGGTGAAAACTCCGGTAAGTCGGTAATAGCATTATTAACGAATATGGACGAACCTCTCGGCAAAGCGGTTGGTAATTGGATTGAAATGCGGGAATCGATTGAAACGCTTCGGGGCGATGGACCGGATGACCTTGTTGAATTAACAGCCGCATTTTCAGCATATATGCTGATCCTCGCAAAGCCGGAGTTGACTTACGAAGAGGCATACTTTAGATCTAAAGCCAATTTAAAGAATGGGCGCGCTTACGAAAAATTTTTAGAAATAGTTCAGCGCCATGGAGGAGATACAGATATACTTGCCGATCTTGATGGGTATCCCAAAACAAAACACGCCATCCCCATAACGGCAAAAAGTGACGGTTTTGTTCTTTCGATAAACTGCCTAGAGGTCGGGATGGCGGGTGTTCTGATTGGAGCTGGGCGCCGGACGAAGGAAGATGCGATTGATTATTCTTCCGGCATTATGATTCATAAGAAAGTGGGTGACAGGGTTATTGAGGGAGAAATTCTGGCGACAGTGTATACCAGCATTGACGACCAGCTTGAATCCGCATGTCAGAAGATTGAGCAAGCGTATGAAATCGGATTCAACGCCCCCGACAAGAAACCATTGATTTTGGCAGTCATGGACAGGAATGGATTCCGTGACATGGGCTAGCAATATTATGATTGATGTGAAACAAAACCATAAACCATCACGTAACATAGAATGTCAATTATGACAAAACGTTCCAGGAAGCCGGAGTATACGAAGAAGAAAACCGGTAAACGTTCTTTGAAAAAACGTGTGGTGAAAGCGGTCGGGAATCCTCTGCTTATTGAAAAAGTTGTGGACAGTCCGGAGAGAGCGCTGCTCGAAAAAAGAGAAAAGCAAAAGAAAGAAGATTTTGCGAGCATATCGAGGGCGATAAATGGCGATCAAAAAGCGTATAAAGATCTTATGAACCGTTACCAGTCGCAAATTTTCAGCCTGATGTACCGCATGGTCCGCTCCACGGCTGAGGCGGAAGACCTGGTGCAGGAGGCATTCATGAAGGCTTTTACATCGATTCGGAACTTCAATTATGAATACGCATTCAGTACCTGGCTTTATAAGATCGCAACAAATAACTGTATCGATCACTTAAGAAAGAAGAAATTGCAGACCTTTTCGATTGATGCACCGATTGCCTACAAGGACTCGTCGTATACTATGGAAATTCCGGACCTGACGTATTATCCCGAAAAGGAAATGATGCGTAAAGAAAGGAATTCGATTATCAAAGTGGCCATTGACGAATTACCGGAGAAATACAAAACGGTTATTTTTCTCCGTCACTCGGAAGAGTTATCATATGAAGAAATTTCAGTAATGTTAAAAATTCCGATTGGAACGGTAAAAGCAAGAATATTCAGGGCGCGGGAAATGCTGAATAAATTTCTAAAAGGAAAAATTGACAAAGGATCGTGATGAAGTTGAAAATTGAACATAAAACACTGCTCGTGGTTTGCTTTTACGTTGTCGGATTCTTCTCCCTTGCCGCGCAGTCCCGTGTACAGGAGATAAATCGGGATGATGAAAAAGAGTTAAAAGTCAAGTTGGAATACGCCGCGGGAAAAATTTCACTCGGAAAAATTTCTCATGATAAGTTATGTCGTATTGCGGTAAAAGAAACCAATAATGAAATTTCGCCAAACGTTCGGTATGATAAGGACGGAACCACCGGATATCTTGTTATCGACATGAATGAAAATGAATCCGTCGGTGTTTTTGATTTCGGCAATCAAAAACTGGAGATGGAATTTACAGACAAAATCCCGGTGTCTTTCAAATTGGAGATGGGGGCGTGCGAAGGAAAATTTGATTTTACCAACATTAGAGTCAAGGATTTAACGCTGTCCATGGGCGCCAGTTCAGCCGACATATTATTTAGTTCCAAGAATAAAGATCGAATAAATAAACTTAAGATAGAGGCAGGGGTATCAAAACTGAACATGATTGGGCTTGCCAACGCTAATTTCGAGAAGATGGAGTTTGCAGGCGGCGTCGGATCTTATATGTTAGATTTTTCAGGAAATCTGAGCCAGAATTCCACCTGTAATATATCCTTGGGTCTTGGCCGACTCACCATCCGCGTGCCTAAGAACCTAAACGTAAAAATTCGAACGGAAGATTCTTTTCTAGCATCAGTAAAAATAAGTGAAGAGTATTTTGTAAAAAAATTTGGCGGAACATATTATTCAATCAATTACGATGATTCCGCTCCCGCACTTAATCTATTCATTGAGACGGGCTTGGGCAACCTGAAAGTTCAAGCCATCGAATAAGTTTCACTTCAAGCGCACTGCTGATGACATATTTATCTGCACATAGATTCCAACAAGGAATATATCTATTTATTTTCCTGTTTTTTGCTGTTCCACCCGTCATTTACCCTCAGACCAGTTCAAATCTTCTCAATCTTGCAAAAAATTATGAAGAAGACGGGCTTTTTGAAAAGGCCGTTCCGATTTATGAAGAGTTGTTTAAGAAAGATCCGGCAAATATTGTCGTGTTAGACCGGCTGAAAAATGCTTATCGCGTTCTGAGTAAACACGACGCCTTAATGCAGGTTATAGCAAATCAGCTTCGGGCGGACTCAGCAAATATTGCGTTGTTATGTGAATTGGCCGACGTCCTGTATAAATCAAAAAACATTACTGCCGCGCAAAACACGCTCCAAAAGGTTGTCGCACTTGATCCCGGTTCTGAAGGTACGTATCGCCTTATCATCACGGTCCTCATGGGTAATCGCCGGTTTGATGAGGTGGAGCAAACCTACCGGGCGGCGCGAAAGAACCTGGCAAACGACAAGTTATTTATTCTGGAAATGGCAGGCCTACTCGCATATAAGAACGATTATTATTTGTCGGCCAAAGAATTTCTCAGATATTATAACTTGAATCCGGGGAGCCTGGATTACGTCAAAACTCAAATACTCCAATTTCCTAATAATTCAAATGATAATCAGTTGGTGATAAAAGCCATCCGGGAGAATCTCGAGTCCAATAAAGCAGATTATGCGCTGAATAAATTTCTCATAGACGTTTTAATAAAAAACCAGAATTATGAGTCTGCGTTTGAGCAAAGTAAATTATTGGACAGTAAACGCGGTAAAAATGGCGCCGAGATATTGAGTTTTGCAAACATGATGTTTGACAATAGGCAGTTCGCTGTCTCTCTGGAAGCCTTTGTATATTTCTTGACATTGTATCCGAATGCGCCGCAGGCGGAAATGGGTATGGCCAAGTGTTTTGAAGGCATGGGTGCAGATGATATCGTTATCGGCACCAGGTCTGACACGGCTTCATTCAAGCAGAAAATAAAAGAAAATATTTCAACCGACAGAGCTATTCAAGCCTATCAAAGCGTGATTGCCAGGTATCCAAATTCGGAGTGGAGTGCAGAAGCGTATTTCCATATTGGAGAAATTAAATTACGAAAGTTCTTTGATGTGCAGGAAGCGTTTATATATTTTTCAAAAGCCGTTGATTCAAAAAATCCATTTCGAATCGAATCGATGTTTCGTTTAGCCGAATGCTATCTTATAGAAGGGCGGCTGGATAAATCGCTGACTCAATATGCGATGATAAACGCAGAAACCAGGGATGCCGCCATTCATGACAGAGCCCTATTTCATGAAGCGGAAATATATTTTTTCATGGAGAAATTTGATTCTTGCCTTAGCCGGATGATGTCGCTCAGCGGGAATCGAAACGGGTTATATGTTAATGATGCGCTATCCTACATGCTGCTCATTCAGGAAAACCAAAAAGAAAACAATGTGTTAACAATGTATGCGAGGGCGGATCTGTATTTTGTTCAGAACAAATACTCGGAAGCCCTTGCTTTGCTGAGTGAAATAATACGTGTGTCCCCAAATTCTGCCATAGTGGATGACGCGCTGTTAAAGACTGCGGCTATTTATTCTAAGAGCGCGAGTTTCGCTGAGGCTATCGCTGTATATAGAAATATAGTGGACAATTTGGAGAACAGCACATGGGGGGATCTGGCGCTGAAAAAAATCGGCGAGATTTTTGAAGAAAAATTACAGGCTCCATCCGAAGCTATCAAAGCCTACAGAGAATTACTTTCTCGTTATCCAAAAAGCATTTATGGAAATCAAGTGCGAAAACGCATGAGGGAACTGGAGCAAACCACCAAAAAATCTTCTTGATTATTCACTCCAATACGGATGTGTATCCATTGCGTCATTTTCAGTAATATTTGTCACCGCCTGTCCATTCTTTTTCATGGTGAAAATTTCCATATTGCCCGTTCGATTTGTGACGAAGGCAATGGTATTGCCGTCAGGAGAAAAAACAGGGTATCCATTGAAACGAAGCGAGTCAGTCGGCATCAAGTCAACTATTGCCTTTGTGGCAATTGTCAGGATGGAGATATGATTGTTTCTGGTAAAAACGATTTGTGTGCCATCCGGCGAAAAGGCGGGAAACAAGTTGTCGCCAATTCCATCCGTAAGATTCTGAATCGGCCCGCCTAAGCCGCTCATTAATAAAATATCTGAATTGCCCCCTTTGATATTTCTGGTAAATGTCAACTTGGCGTCATCGTAAGAAAAGGTGGGTGAATAATTTGCCGTGTCGACGCCGTTGTAAGTCAGTTGCGTAATTCCTGTCCCGGACGAAGTCATTACATAAAGATTATGGTTTCTTATAAAAACGGCTTTATCACCCTTACGAGAGATTTGCAAGACGCTGTATTCTGAATCATCAGAGGTTATTTTTGTTGAAACATTATTCTGATAAATATATATGTTAGGTGTTCCTTCACGGTAGGACAAATAGGCAACTTTTTTTCCATTGAGAGAAACGCTGGGGTAAATGTCGTCGGATGTGTTGTCTGTTATATTTGTGATGCCTGTGCCGGAGCTATTTGTAGCAAAGACTTCAAAATCGCCGGTCCGATTACTTTGAAAAACAAGTTTCCCGCTTAAATTTGATGCAATGGCATCATCACCGGTCGTATCGGAAGTATCACGGCAGGAAAAAAGAAGCCCTATGTACAAGAGATAAAAAAAAGTTCTTGTCATTTCTTTAATGATTCATCCAGTTTTTCTTTTGCCATAGTGAGCCGCCGTTGAACTTCGGCAGACGGGCTCATTTTCATCGACATATTCAGGTATTTTACCGCATTAGCATAATCCTTGTTTTTGAAATATCCCCATCCCAATATATCTGCCGATTCGATGTTACGCGGTTTGAGTTCGTCGGCGGCATGAGCCATCTTAATTCCCCATTCGATATCAATGTCTTTATCTATAAGCGCCCATGCAACCGTATTGTAATTCTTAAACTTGTTGCCGTCAGGCGATTCAAGTATTTGATTGAATAATTCTTTAGCTTTTGTCTGATCGCCGCTCTTCCAAAGGCTTGCCGCATAATTTGCTTTGATGCTATTGTCTTTAGAGTCGTATTTTAGGAGTTCTCCGTAAAAGAAAATGGCCTTTTGATAATTCTCAACACCGAAAAATAATTCACCAAGATTATGCAGGGTCTTAATATCGGCCGGACGAAATTCAAGAGCCTGTTGGTATTGTTCGATACATTTGGCGGTTTCCTCTTTTTCGTTGTAAAGATATCCTAACATCGTATGAAGTTCAAACGAATGTACGCCTGCGGTTTCAGCCGCCTCAAGCTCGCGCAATGCTTCGTCCAGATTGCCTTTTTCATAGGCATGATATCCCAAAGTCTGGTGGGCGAATCCATTGTTAATGTCAATGGCAAGCGCCTTGTTGACAAAAACCATAGACTGCTCCAGCATGGCATTTTTCATTTCAGTGTTTTTTGCCGATTTGTGTCTCATTGCCGCCATAAAATAGGCTTCGCCGATACGTGCCTGAGCGTCGGCAAAAGTCTGATCCAATTCGGCCGCCTTCAGCAGCGCATTTAATGCTTTTTCAGGATCGTTTTGTTCGAGCGCGTTAACGCCCAATCTGTATTCATCAATGGCGCGTTTGGGAATACCTGCATATGGATTGTTCGAAAAATATTTTATTCCTCCGTATACCAAGCCTGCGATACATGCCACGGTAATGGTAATTAACAGTTTGCTCTTCCAGAATGGAGTTCCAGGGTTTGGATTGCTTCTTTTTGTTTTGTCCGACATTCAATTTCTCCTATTGTTTATACTTAATACATCAAAAAATGAACATTTTTTATTTTGTCTC
>JAEUSK010000242.1 GCA_016787925.1 bacterium
ATAATAGATAACGCGCTTCGGTCGAAATGCTTTTTGTGCCTGTCCGTTATCGGATGTAATCGTTTTAGCTAAGCCTGAATAGAACGCTGCTTCACGCACCAAATGACTCGCATGAATGTGATCGGGGTGACGGTCGTTCCAATATTGTGTAAACACAAAATCGGGGCAGTATTTACGGATTACCTGAATGATCTTTAATTGATTTTCATGAGTATTCTTGAATACCGTATCGGGCAGTCCGCAATTTTCACGAACCGCCACGCCCAGAATATCGGCGGCATCCTGCGCTTCTTTATAGCGCATTTCCGCGCTTCCCCGCGTGCCCGCTTCTCCGCGCGTCAGGTCGCAGATTCCGACTTTATGACCGAGTTTGACCAATTTGGCAACCGTACCGCCCGCTGACAACTCTACGTCATCCGGATGCGCCCCGAAAAAAATTGCGTCTAATTTCATTATGCATTCGCTAAAGTTAAAAATGGTTGAACATGTTACAAAAAATGGATAGAAAATTCAAGCAAAAGCAAAAATAATGCTTGACTGACTTAGTATAATTAATTATAATTGCCCCACTTAAATGGTTGGCTCTGTAGCTCAGTTGGTAGAGCAGAGGACTGAAAATCCTTGTGTCGACGGTTCAATTCCGCCCGGAGCCACTCATAGACCTTCAAGAGAAATCTTGGAGGTTTTTTTTTGCAGTTTTGTTGGTGAGTCCCGCCGACGGCGGGAAAAATACTAATATTTAGAATTTTTGATTTATCATAACATCTTATCGATCTTACTGATCGATCAACCATATTAATCAAAAAAAATTATGTGGTTTTCCTAAGCTGCGGTCTGTATATTTGAATCGACAATTGGCTTTGCTTTGCAGATTTGCAATGAATTGTAGTGGCGTGTCGGAGGGACAATGAAACTTAATGCGTGGATTCTGACCATCTTGTTTTTTAGTTGTATGGAGAGCCCAGTACCACCTAATCACTTTCTTACCGATCCTCCGGTTTACCCAAAAGAGCACGCAACCGTACAGATTGTATCATCGGATATCAGATTGCGTTTCCCTGAAGAAATTGAGTTGTATACCAAAATAAGAAATATTGGACCCGATGCAGCATATGATGTCAAAGCGACTATGAAAGTCTATGCTCATGACAATTTAGTCGGAGCTATCGTTATCAATTTCCGCGACGGCGGCAGAATTGGTCCTGCGGAGTTTGACAAAAGAACTCTTGCCATGAAACTGGACGCTGCCTGGAATCTTACCCATGCTTCAGACATTAATCACGGCCCAATTGTTTTAACGTGGACGACGCGATGGTAGCCTGCGCATCAACCTTCCGTCATTAATTTTCCTATGGTAAATTTTACATTTGAATGAAAATCTGATTTATCATCTTTTTCTAACATGATGTTCCATGCAAAATAACCAAGAATCACGCTTCATACTGATCGCACTCGTTTTCGCCGTCCTATTCGGCGTCTGGTTTTTCACTATCAAAGATGTTTTTTCGCCATTTATTCTTTCATTAATCATGATCGCGTTCTTACTGCCGTTCCGGGAACATAAGTCGATTCGAGTTCTGATCGCGATGGTGTTTACTCTGTTTATGGTTTGGCTTTTTTATTATCTTAAAGATATCATCACCCCTTTTATTATTTCATTTGCTTTGGCTTATTTGTTTGATCCCGTCGTAGATATTCTCGAAAAACGCAGAATATCCCGGACGTTTTCAATTGTGATTATTACGATACTCATTTTGGGCTTATTGACACTCGCCGGCCTCATTGTCATACCGCAGTTTGCCGAGGAAATTCAAAAATTGACCACGACTTTTCCGTCGTACGATGAATTAAGAGAACGCCTGCGTTCGGAATCTTTGGCATTTTTAGGGCGCTTCGGCATCGATGTGGATCATTTAATCGCCGTGATGGAAGCTGAAACAACGCAAAAAATAAATGACTTTATTCGGCACTTTACCGAACGTGCCCAGGATATATCTTCTTCATTAAGTTCCTTGATGACTCAATTGATCAACTTTATTCTAATTCCTTTTGTGACATTTTATTTTTTGCGGGATTTTGATCAATTGGTAAAATATGCGAGGGAGAAAACGCCGGAGCGCCACACCGAACGTGCTGAAAAAATTTATTCCCGCGTAGACTCGATTCTGAGTTTATACATTCGCGGAAAAATACTAGCGGCTTTTATTATTGCCATGGTCACATGGGTAGTTCTGGAAATACTGGGCGTTCAGTTTGGGCTGATTCTGGGGTTGGTCACCGGATTTCTGAGTATTATTCCGTATGTCGGACCCATCCTGACCTTTTTCTTAGGCATCATTTTAGGATTAATCAATCCGTCTCCGGAATCAAGCATCATAAAAATTCTGGCCGTTCTCAGCGTTATCCAGATTCTCGATTTGATAATCATATCGCCAAAGGTTGTCGGAGAAAAATTGGGGCTGCATCCTGTTCTGCTGATATTCTCGCTGCTGGTTTTCGGCAAATTACTCGGTATTCTAGGCCTGCTTATTTCTATACCGGTAACGGCGATACTGAAAGTATTCGTAATGGAGTGGTATGAACAGAGTTTTCTGAAACAGGAATTCCTGCGTGATGAAAGAATAAAAAAACCGGACGCGGCAGATTAATATGGTCTCTGTGAGCGATTACAATTAACGATAGCGTTTCTTCATTTTCTCATAATCATCTGTCGTGTCTATATCTAAAAGGATTCCCTCATCTTCCACCGGCAGTAATTCAACCGCCTCATTATTTTTTTTAATTACATCGTATAAAACTTTCTCACTGTGTTCATTCAGGCATTGTTCTGAAAAAAGCCTGTCAAGCAACACCGGGTGGCCTTTCTTACCGTGATACGTCGGAATAATGATTTTACTCGGAGAGAAAACGTCGATCATGTGCTGAACCGTTGTGATGTCAAAAAGCGGTATATCCGCCGGTGTAATGAATACGGCGTCGGAGGAAGAACTAACATGTTCAAGCCCCCTTCTTACGGACGAACTCATACCGGCCTGGTAATCCGGATTATCAACGTATTTTATTTTTGGAGTTATATCTTCTTTTTGGAGATCTGGCTTGAATTTACCGGTTACAATGACAATTTCATCAATCGCGTCAAGAAAAAAATTATGAATAGTGTGCTCAAGTATAGATTTATTTCCGAGCGGCAAAGATAGTTTATCAGAACCCAGGCGGGATGATGTGCCGGCGGCCAAAATAACGACAGAAAATCGGTTAGTCATCGGTTATGGCATTTTGAAAACAGTAGTCGAACGAATCGTCAGGACGGGGCAATGCGCTTTCCGCACCACTTTTTCAGTGACGCTGCCCAGAAGAATGTGTTCCAAAGCACTTCGGCCATGCGTGGACAATACGATCAAATCGGCGTTTTTTTCTTTTGCGGTTTGAATAATCTCAATGAAGGGCTTTCCCTGCGCCAGAATCGTTTCAACCGGAATGGTCCCAAACTCTGTTTCATGTTCCTTGATCTGTTTGTCCAAAATGCTTTGTAATGACTGCTCGGCCACGCCGCGAACATTCTGTTCCAGCTCGATCAGATCGGGCATGCCCATTGGCGCATCAGAATAATATACGATGGGTTCAAAAACATGCATGAGATAAATTTTTGCCTGGAATGTCTTAGCTAAAGATAAAGCGTAATCCAAGGCATGGGATGCTGCTTCGGAAAAATCGGTAGGTACGACGATGTTCTTAATTGTAACCATGTTACCTCCCGCGTTAAGTTTAGCGTAATTTACAAATGTTCTAAAGATTTCTCAAGTTGTTTTAACCGCACGGCGATGTCCTCAGCTTCCATCCATATCGATATTCCGGCAACGCCATGAGCTCCTTGTTTAATCCAAAACCTGACATTGTCCGTATTAACGCCTCCTAGTGCGAAAACAGGTATTTTTACTTTTGAGCAAGCAGATTTAAACTGCTCCGAAGACATGATCATATGGCCTTGAGTTTTAGACGGTGTTACCGCAACAGGGCCGAGGACGGCAAAGTCTGCAGACGCCGCGAGCGCTGTTTGTAATTTTTCCAGCGAATGAGTTGAAACGCCAATTAGTTTTTCTTTTCCGATAATTTTTCTGATTTGGTCAACCGGCAAACTCTGTTCTGTCATATGAACGCCATCCAGGTCAAGTGCAAGCAGAATATCCACGCGATCATTAATAAACGTTTTGGCATGATAGCGGCCGGCCATTATTTTTATTTGTTCGCTTAAACGGAATAATTCGAGTGGTGAGAGATCTTTTTCGCGAATTTGAATCGCCTTGAGACCGGCATCAAATGCTTTTTCGATGAGATAAAGAAACCGGTCTTTTGTAATTCTCTTTCGATCCGTGATTGCATATAAATGAAAATCAATTTTCATGGCGGCGGAAGAAGTTATACTTCGTGAAAAAATATAAGCCGACAATACCCGGAATGAGCACGTTGCTCAGAAATAACATGATTGATGCGTTGAATGCCGAGGATGCCGGAACGCCGTACTTACCAAAAAAAAAGATCACCGCTCCCTCCCGCACGCCTAAGTCCATCACGGCAATGGGTAAAAGCGACTTCACAAACATAGCCGACGCCCCGGCCAGAAAGGATTCCACGGCTGTAAGGCCGGTGAAAGCGTTGATAAAAAGAAAGAGCTGGAAAAGTATGATCAACTGAAATATCATTGAAAAATAAAAGCCTGGCATAAAATGCTGTTTTTTGAAATAATCCGAAGCGGATATAAGTGAAAATATTTTTTCACGAAATGGCGCACGCGCAACTATTTTTTTTGAGAGCTGTATGAGCGTGCGTAAGAAAGAAGGCTGGAAAACAAGAATCAACAGCAACACAACAAATAATACCGCTATGATCATAAAAAGCGACTTCGGCCAAACTGAAACACTAAATTTGAACTCAATCAGGTAGAACAGGGACATGACGCCAAGCACTGATAACGCCCACAGCGAAAGAATCTTATCAATGATCGCCATACCGGTTAACTGCGATTTTGATTGCGAACTTATAAACACACCTTTGCCGAGCTCACCCAGCCTGCCCGGAGTGATCAGTCCGATGGAGAATCCGCACATAAGGGACGTGAATATCGTGCCATTGGATATTTTTCTGTCCAGCAAATGAACCATATATCTCCATTTATAATACTGAATAAGGATATTCGGGACTGTCATTGCCATCCCGGCTGCGAGCGGCAACCAAATCACATCTTTAAATTCTGCCTTTATCTCTGTAAGCTGGATCTTGTTAAAAATGAGCGCAACAATACTTAAGGTCACGAGCAGTTTGAATAAAAAAAACCATATGCTGCGCGGTTTGCGGCTGTTGCCAAACTGCATTTCATCGGGAGAAGTTCCCGGCGGAAACGCATTCTCTGATAGGTCGGATTTCATAATTAATACTTATCTAAGCCAGATTGAAGGATCCTGAACGTCCTGGTCTTTGTAAATTTCAAAATGGAGCACATACTTTCCCTCTTCATTTTCATCGAGGCCTGCGATCATATCGCCTGCGCTGACATTTTGCTCCGGTGAAACGTATATCTCGGACAGATGCGCGTAGACCGTATAATAACCGCCGCCATGATCGATCAATAACGTATTACCCATACGCCGAAGCCATGCAATATGCGCAATCCGGCCTTTTGCGACCGCTCTTACTGTCGCGTTTTGGGCTGCCTGAATTTCAATTCCCGGGTTCCTTGTTTTTGTACCAAGAATCGGATTGATCTGATCGCCAAACTTTTTTACAATCTTTCCGGCGACCGGATACGGTAATTTTCCTTTGTAGAGACCAAAAGTAGACTTTTCCACATACTTCGGCTCTTTGTACGCAATGTTCTTTTCAGCGCTCTCGGCTTTCAGTTTTCTCTGCCGTTCCAGCTCAAGTTCTTCCTGTTCCTTTTTCTTACGTTCTAATTCCGCAATAAGTGAATTCAAGGTTACAAGATCGTCTCGTTTTTCTTCCAGCATGGTATTCAGCAGGCGCTTATCTTTACGAATCTTGGACAAGGATGCCTTGCGCCGGTTCAATTCGACGTCTAAAATCGTTTTTTCATTTTTCTTATCAGCAATAAGATACTTTTGTTGGAGTAGTTCGGCCTCGATAAGTTTTTTTTGCCGCTCTATCTTTGTTTTCTTCCTCCGCAGAGTTTGCAAGTCCGTCTTGTCCTGATTAGCGATGATCTTTGCATATTTTACGCGTGCGTACGCCTGCGTCCAGGAATCGGATGTAAACACGTAAGCTAAAGGATCTTCCGCTCGGTGTTTGTACGTTTGCACAAGCCTTTGTCCGGTCAGGTTTTTTAACACGTTGAGTTCGCCTTGTGTCTTCTTTAATTGGTCGCGCAAAATAGTAATATTAAGCTCGGTCAGGCTCCTTGACTGTTCAAGTTCTCCGAGCAATTGCTGGAGAAGCCCTATCTTCTGATTGGCATCGTTAAGGCGGTCAAGTTCATTTTTTTCCTTTTGCGATTCTGATGCGATTCTGATCTCATAATTTTTGATTTCTTCCTTGAGCTTTTGTACGTTTTTCTGACTTTGATTTATCTTTTTCTGCAGATCCTGCGCGCAAATGGATACAAAAGAAAAAAAGAAAAAAATAATGAATATCTTTTGGGCTAGATTTGACTTACGCATACACATTATAATCTGAAATACTCCATCCAGTTTCTTCCGGATGGCGGTTTTGTTTCCGATTGCCCTGAATGGCCGTCATTTTTAGTTGCTCAAAATCATCGTACGTAAAATAATCGTTTTTTAGCGGATAAATGGATTTATTGGTCAAAAGCGGTTTATCCGCAGGAAATCCGTAGTCGCGGACCGCAACGGCCCATTCCTGTGTATTTGGAATAGGAGAAAAAGAAGACAAGCTGACTTTGGCGCCGAGTTGATGAACATAGTTTATGCTATCTGAAACCTCTGCCGGCTTTTGGTTGGGTAAACCCATGATCAGATACACGACCACTTCTTGCCGCGGGAACCCGGCCGATTCGAGATGCCGTAAAGCCTTTTCCAGATCGCTGTCGTTCACTTTTTTCATTTGGATCTGCCGTTCGGTGTTCTTGGTTTCATAACTCAGTCGAATGGTCTTAAATCCGCTTTCCACAAGCAGCTCGGCGAGTTCCGCGTCCAGCAATTTTGCGAAAAGGCCGTTCGGCGTATGGAAACGAACTTTCAGATTTTTTCTAATAACTTGCCGGAGAATCGGTTTAATGTGTTTGTCGGAATTAACAAAGAGAGCGTCGTCATAAAAACTTAAATCCGCAATATGTCTTTGTACGTTATAGAATTCTATCTCTTCCACAACTTTATCCGGGCGACGCCGATGGAAATCATCCGTAAATTCGTGGGTCGCGCAAAATGAGCAGCGGTAGGGGCAGCCGCGCGAGGTCATGAGCGCTGCGTAATCCAGTTTCGGGTATAAATGATAGGCCGGGAAAGGATAGTCATCGTATCCTTGGTACTGCTTTCTAATGGTCAAACCGGTTTTATCAGAAATAAATTTCAGCAAAGTTCTTTCCGATTCTCCTTTGAAAACAACATCCGCGCCGGAATGCCGCTGCGCATATTCATGAAACAGCGTGGCGTAAATGCCCCCGAGTAATATCCCGGCTTTAGGAAAGGTCTCTCTCGCCATACTTATAGCTTCATGAACCCCGCGATACCAGTACGTCATGCCGGATGTGACGAGAACCATATCGATGTCGTGTTCGTGTCGGATTCGATCCAGATTTTTCCGCATGAACTCCGGCGGCAGGCCGTACCTCGAATAATGGCGGCGAATGTGCTGAAATTCCTGAGGTTTTTCGACCGATTGTTTGAAAAAATAGCCATCGCCATATTTTTTCGTCCGCGGGGATTCGCGTTTTTGAAGTTTCAGTACATCCGGATGCCATCGATCCATCGCGTCGAGAAAAATAATTTCATATCCGTTTTCTTCCAGTACTGCGGCGAGGTAGAGTAATCCAAGCGGCTTCAGCCAAAGGTCGTATGCGGCAAAATCGTAAATATAAGGGTTGATCAAAAGAAGCTTCGGCTTCTTCATAATATTTCAGATTGGTGGAACCGTTTTTTGAATGTAGAGATTCGGCGAGAGATTAGCAAAACGATTTTAGAAATACAATAAAAGGCGGAATGTAACCATTGAAGCGGCGAGTCACCATCATCCGGGCACTTCGCGGTTACAGCCTTTCAACTTTAAAAACATTAACCCTTTTCTGCATACTGTCGGTAAGTGTTTTGAAATACTCCGCTGATTTAGCAATTTCCTGAATTCCCGTTGCCACCTGTTGTGTGGATTGGTTGATGATCTTAATATTATCGGCAATCTGATCGCTGGTAATGGATTGCTGGTGGCTCGACACGGCAATCCGCGCCACCATCTGCGCCACTTCCTGAAACACCTCGGAAATCTCCTTGAGGCTCGACTTAGCGTCATGCGACAAGGTGATAGCGCTGTCCGCTTTTTCACGCGTACGCGCCATCAAATTAACTGCTTCGGAGACATTTGTTTGTATCTTAATGATCATCTCGCTGATCTCAGCCGTAGAATGCGTTGTTCGCTCTGCAAGTTTTTTTATTTCATCCGCCACCACGGCAAAACCTTTTCCCTTTTCTCCGGCTTTTGTGGCTTCAATGGAGGCATTGAGAGCGATCAAATTAATTTGTTTCGTAATATCCTCAATGATATTCAGAATCTTGCCGATTTTTCCACTGGAGTCGCTCAGAGAATTTACCACATCGGTGGATTGTTTGATCATACCCACCATTTTACTGATGCCTTCCGCCGTCTCGTCGATCACGAGCGATCCCTGTGTTGCGCTGGACTGCGCGTGCAGAGCCATCTCCTTTGCGCTCGATGCATTGTGTGAAATTTCGTAAACGGTCTTTGACATTTCCTCAACGGCGGACGTAATACCGTTTGTATGCAGACTCTGCTCTCTGGCATTGGTGGCCATCGTATCCGTACTGGCTGAGATTTCTTTGCTTGATGTCGCCACCGCCCGTGAAGCGTCAAATACATCAATCAAAATATCCCTGAAAGAGGATAAAAAATTATTCATCGAGCGGGTCAGCTGCCCGATCTCATCGTGGCGGTCCACTTTAAAAACAGTATTGATTCCGTCTTTGTCGATCAGTTTAGCCGCCGCTTTGATGGGGGTTACAATGGTTGTTGAAATGAAATAACCAATGCCAATCACGATAACACATAAGACAAATCCCGCAAACCCAATGACTGTTTTGTCCCTCGAAAATATACTTATCAAGTTATTGTAATCATTTTTCGTCTCCTGTTCGGCCATGATCTTCGCTTCTTCCGCGAGCGACATCACCTTTTCATACGCCGAGTCAAACTGCCGGCCGGCTTCGCTTCTTACCTGGCCGGATTCATAGTCGTGCCGGCTTTGTTTCGCGTACGAGATCATCTCCTCCAGTGCCCTGCGTAGGTTGGATACGGCTTCGATTTCTTTCTTGTTTGTAATCGCGGTATACGTCCTATCACCTTTTCGGCCGCCCTTTAGAATAATATCGCAGTACGAGACAGCTTCATCCCACAGCTGATAGACTTTATCCGAAGAGTCATTTTTGTCTCCGGCCATGGCTTTTTCGAAATAGAGATGGCCTTTGGTCGCCGCGTATTGAACTTCCAAGAGAGCGGTTTGAATCGGAATATCATTGATTACCTTGTCAGAACTTTCCAACAAGTAATTCAGCTGACTTATGGAAAAAACGGTCAAAGTCAAAGCAAGAATGAATAGAATACCAAACCCGATCACCGATTTATTGAGGATACTGATATTATTAACCATGACTGTCTCCTAAACTTAGAGGCGCTTTGTGTCGGTTTTTGGACAGGATGTTCTTTTTTAAACCGACAGAGAGGAATTTATGAAAATTAGTAAAACCGTCTAATGGTGTGTCATACGCGATTCCGTGTGCGAGAGGATTATCCGGATGTGCCTTTTACTCAATGAATCGCCAACAGGTAAAAATATAGCATTTGAACGGCTTATTTGAAAGATAAAAATTAAACGCCGCCGAAAGCTAATTGAGCAATTCCGCTATCACCCGATGTATGATGTCTGCCGAAAATCCGCGCTGAGAGAGAAATTGATATAATTTCCGGCGTCTTTTCACCGGGTCGGTTACTCTGATCGTTCGTAACTTTTTCCTGGCCGCCGTTATTGCCATGTCCAACGGCGGCGTTTCCAGGTAAATGCGTGTCAGTACGTTTTCGATAATCTGTTTAGATAATCCCTTTTTATGAAGCTCATACCGAAGCGCCGCTTCACCTATATCTTTTTTCTGCAGCTTACTTTTCGCAAAGCGTTCCGCGAATAACTCGTCATTCAGATAGCCGTTATCTATCAAATGGCTCAGGCTCGATTCGATCGTTTCTTCCAAATAACCTTCTCTCTTAAATCTTTCTCTCAATTCTCCTGCGCTGCGCGGCCTGATGGAAATAAGCTGGAGCGCTTTCTGAAGGCTCTTTCTTTTCTGGTCCGCCAAACGAATGTTATGTAATGTTTTTTCATCGATCTCCGTTCCCGTCTGAAGTTGGAATTGCATAATGGTATCCGGCTCCAATTGCAGCTTTTCGCCGTTGTCGAGTTCAACGACACCAACGATTTTTTTTTGGTATTTCTTAACGAACGATGTGATGAAAATGATCTTCATGGTTAATCGGATTTCAATTTCCATTCATGCAAAACCGTATACTCGGACCCTTTTGAAGAAAGCCGGCTTTTAATCAACTTAATACTGCGGACCGGATGAAGAATAGAAACCGGCGTTTTTTTAAAATACTCTTGAACTGAAGCCATATCAACATAGCATGGCGCGGCAGGATTTGAACTGATTTCTTTTATTCGCGCAAGCGTCAAATGCGCAACAAACGGTTTATTTTCGGCTACAAATCCCATCGGAATCAGTGCGGTTTCAATTTGGTTTTGAACTTCCGATAAAACGGCCGAACTTTCGTATCCGCACCACAAGACTTTTGGTTTATGCAAACCCGGAAAAAAGCCGATCCCATTAAGCTGAAGTTCGAATGCGCGATCCTTTTTGACAAATTCACACGCCGTAATAATCTTTGGAATATCTGTCATTAAAACGTTACCCAGAAACTTCAAAGTAAGATGTATGTTCTCTGGTCTGACCCAACTTACTATGGCTCGGCTGAAATGAGGCCTGAGATTTTGTTGAATTAAGGTAATGTCTTTTCTAATATTTGACGGCAGATCGATGGCGATGAATGTTCGGACGGCTGGGGTATTGACAGGATTCAAGACGGTAGTCTATTTTTCAACAATTGTATAGTTTAGTTGAAGTTTGCTTTTTAGGGCATTACCGTTTGACACGGCTTCTTCCTTGGTATCGAATGCCCCAACCCATACCAGAAATAATTTTTTATCGTTCACGATCTTTTCGGAGAATTCAATCGGAGCATAGTCGTTACTTTTTAGTTTATCCCTGAGATCCTCTGCGTTTTTAATCTGCCCAAACGCTCCGACCTGGAGCCGGAATTTTTTCCCCGATGTGCTTTGTGAAATATCCGGATCGGTAACGGGCGTTTGCTCTTCAATCTGAGTTGATGCGGATTGATTTAATCCGGCAAACATCCGGTCGGCTTTGCTTATAAAGCGTGACGACGGATATCGGGCTCGCAGCTGATCTGCTTTTTCCTGAGCGCCCCGGTAGCTTCCTTTTGCATAATCGAATTGAATAAGGCGGTACAAACTTTCGTCAGCCAATGCGTTGTCCGGAAAAGTCTTCAAAATAGATTCATATCCGGCGTTAGCTTTTTCGGCATCGGTTTCAAAGACCGATTGAAAAAAAATGGTTTCAGGTTGTTTCGGGTATTTTTTTTGTAAAGAAGGCAGCGCGGCGCGCAAAGAATCCACATTATCATTTTGCCATAGGTCAACTAAGGGCTTCAAACCCGGGTCACTGATTTTTTGGGCATCTACATTGCGCGATAGCAGCAACAAGAAAGAACTTAATAAAATGAGTCTCATCGTATTACTAAGGATAGAAAAATAATTATATTGTTGATCTGCAAAAAACGCGGACTATGTGAAATCCAGCGGCAAAATACGCGCAACGCGCTTTGTATTCAATCTTTCTCCCGCACGGCGCTAACAGCTAAACTAAGAATCACGAGTCGCACAGTACCGCAACCGCCGCCGCGCCCGGACCGGCATGCGTTGCTATTACCGTCGAAACGTCCGTGATCAAAATTTTATCCCGGTCAATCTCGAAATACTTCACGAGTTCCGTAGCATACCAGTCGGCGATGCCTATAGAATTGGCGTGGGCAATGCCGAAGCGCAGATTCTTTTTTCCTTTGGCGGTCGTTTTAACCAATTCCATCACTTTACGCAGCGCATTGGAGTGGCCAAACGCTTTGGCGACTGGAACGACCGCGCCTTCCTTTATTCCGAGAATCGGTTTGATATTCAGCGTCTTTGCAACGGCGCCGCGCGTCTTACTGACCCGTCCGCCTTTGATCAGATAATCCATTGTCTGCACACTGATAAAAACGCTCATGTTTTTTACGCAATGATCTATATGCGCCAGAATTTTTTCAATAGGCTCATTGGCGCGAATCATCGGCTCGATCTCCTGCACGATCAAACCCGCGCCAACCGACGCCGACTGCGTATCCACAACGTGTATCTTCCCTTTGCCCACCGACTTAGCAATGCTCAATGCGCCCTGATATGTTCCGCTCATTTTCGAAGAGAGATGCAGTGAAATAACCTGCGGATAGATAGTAAGCAGCCGCTCAAAGGATTCTTTGAATCTCTGCGGCGTCGGCTGAGAAGACTTCGGATGATCCGGTGATGAAGCCAGTTTCTCATAGAACTTTCTGGGCGTCAGCGTTAAACGATCAATAAAAACCTGATCGCCGAAGTGCACGTTTAGCGGAATAACATGGATATGGTTACGGCGAATATATTCTAACGGAAGGTCCACGCAGGAGTCCACGGCAATTGCTGTTTCCTGCACGACATCGGAATGCGCGTTGGCAAACTGCTGACGCATGTCATCGATCTTGGTTGATACGACGTGGCCGTAATCCGCCAGCACGTCAAAAACGTCTTCCGGCGTATTGGAGTGAAGGTGGATTTTGATTTTCTTTGGAGATCCGGCAACGATCAGCGAGTCGCCGAAAGAAGATATTTTTTCCCGGATGTTTTCGCGGCTCATATTATCGCCGACGAGCAGACATTCGGTGCAAAATTGAAATTTAATGTCGTCTATAGTATGGTCTTCCAGATGCGGCTCCATCATTTCTTCGTCGGATTCCGACAGCCCGACGCGTTTGATATCGGAAATACGCCCGGACTCGATAAAATTTAGAATTCCTTCCAGCATCGTTACAAATCCCTCCGCTCCCGCATCCACGACTCCGGCTTTTGCAAGCGCGGCCATTTGTTTCGGCGTATTGGCAAGGGAAACTTTTGCGTCATCCAGCGATTCTTTGAAAAGTTCTGAAAAATCGTCGGTTTTTTTCGCTTTGGCTTCCACCGATTTCGCCCAGTCGCGGATCACGGAAAGGATCGTTCCTTCCACAGGTTTCGACATGGCGCTCCATGCCGACTGCGTTGCGTTAGTCACTGCTTCTGAAAACTTTTTTGTATTCGCACGCGCCGAGCCTTTGAGGCCGTCCTGCAATCCCTGAAAGAACTGTGCCAAAATCACGCCGGAATTACCCCGCGCGCCCATGAGCGCAGAATCGGCAAGAACACAAGACATACTCTCAATGGAGTGTTCGTGTTCGTTTTCCGCCGTATCGGCTATCGTTTTCAAAGTGGAAGCCATGTTCGTTCCTGTATCGCCGTCCGGTACCGGAAATACGTTGATATTGTTTAAGTGATCTTTTTTATTGATCACAAAATTACATCCGGCTATAACGGACCGTTTCAGGCGAATGCCGTCAAGATATTTGATCTTAAGTTTCAAAGCCAAATCCTCCTGTTTGTGACTGCGGGTATAACATACATTTCGATTTTTGAGAGGCGCCGAACCAAACACGTAAAAAACTAACAGGTGTGAAATAATGACGTGTACAAAAAATTAGAGTAATTCGTTTTTAAAGTCAAGCAGTAATCGTTGATGTGTCAATCAAACAAAACGCTTGTTAGCCAAGCGGCGTTTTTGTAGGTTTGAGTCAATCTAAGTTCAACCGCAGAAATGCACTCAAAACCGACTAACCTATCACTAAAATATATTTATGAAAACTGTCAAGGTAAAAACCCGCTGCTGGTGGGCGGGAAACGACCCGCTGTATTGCGATTACCATGATAAAGAGTGGGGCGTTCCGCTTCATGATGAACAGCGGTTATTCGAAATGCTGATCCTCGAGGGTTTTCAGGCCGGCCTGAGCTGGATTACGATCTTGCGCAAGCGGGATAATTTCAGGAAAGCTTTCAAAAAATTCGACCCGAAAAAAGTTGCCAAATTCACTGCAAAAGACGTTCAGCGCCTAATGCATGACGAAGGTATTGTGCGCAACCGGCTCAAGATCGAAGCCGCCATAACCAATGCAAAGGCTTTCCTGGCTATTCAGAAAGAATTTGGGTCCTTCGACAAATACATTTGGCAATTCACCAATTACAAAACGCTTCGTGACCCGAAAGGCATGACCAAAAAACGTATCCGTCCGACATCACCTGAGTCGGACGCCCTTTCTAAAGACCTGAAGGCGCGCGGATTTAAATTCGTCGGTTCTACGATCATCTATGCGCACATGCAGGCTACCGGCATGGTTGACGATCACGTGGAAGGGTGCTTTAAGTATGTGAAAAGATAATTCTGTTGAATTTATATTTGAATTTGGATTCGTAATAGACCGAAATCTTCAGTCATACCAAGAAAGTTGAAAAATATGAAGCGCCGCATCATGAAACGTCATTTACTGCTCTTCCTGTTATTTACACTGTTTTCTCAGTTCAGTTTTTCTCAGACAACGGATCACAAGGATTCCGTTCGAAGCCTGACCATCCTGTACACCAATGATCTGCATGCGCATTTTGAACCGATGCAGGTGAATTGGATCAGTGAAACTAGAAAAGTAGGCGGATTCGCCAACATAGCCACGATCGTAAAAACAGCCAAAAAATCAAATCCCAACACCCTGTATTTTGATGCCGGTGATTATTTTACCGGGCCTAAATTTAGTTCTCTCACCAAAGGAGAAGCCGTGATCGATGTGCTTAATCATTTATCGATCGACGCCGCTTGCATTGGCAATCATGAGTTTGACCATGGATGGCAAAATCTGGAAGAACAATTAAAGAAGGCAACGTTTCCGATTTTGAATGGCAACATATTTTATGCGGGTACTGACCGTCTGTTTTGGAATCATCCTTATGTGATTTTGGAGAAGAACGGGATACGTATCGGCGTGATCGGATTGCACGGTAAGTACGCTTTTTACGATACCATCGCCGACATCATGATTCGGGGAATCGAAGCGCGGGATGAGGAGGTTTATCTCAAAAAATACATAAAGGAACTCGAAGGCCAAGTTGACCTGATTGTATTGCTGGTGCATGAAGGTATTCCGGGAAAACAATCCTCTGCCGTACTCACCGACGCTGAACGAAACCTGCAAAGAGATATTGAATTGGCCAAAAGTGTACCCGGCATCGACATTATCATAACGGGCCATGCACATCAGGGGACTCATCAGCCACTTATATCCAACGGCACCATAATCGTTTCTACTGATGCATTAGGCATGGAAGTTGGTGAACTGGATATACAATATGATCCGGGCAAAGACAAAATAACCGGTTTCAAGAATTCGTTGAATTATGTTTTTGACGATGAAATCGAGGACGACGCGCATACAAAACAAGCTATCGAAAAATGGAAGAACAAACTGAGTGAAATAGCGGATCAGAAAATTGGTACGATCTCCCAATCGCTGACGCGTTCCTATAGCGAGGAATCGCTGATGGGCAATATGGTTGCCGACGCCATGCTTCACGCCTATCCGGATAACGACCTTGCTATAACGAACAGCGGCGGCCTTCGGGACGACATTACAGGGCCGGCAGTAACCATGGGAAATCTGATCTCCGCATTTCCTTTCCCTAATACCATCGTTTTAGTCGAAATGAAAGGAAAGGACATCAAAGACCTATTCGAACATGCCGCAGGCCTTACCAACGGGATCTTACAAGTTTCAGAAGGCGTGGAGATGCATTACAGTGTTTCGGCGGCGGCGGGAAATAGAGTGGTTCTATATAAATTGAACGGCAAAACTTTCAAAGATGACAAGACATATAAAGTTGTCACGAGTAACTTTTTGGCGGACGGCGGCGACGGATTTCTCGCCTTCAGGCGGGCATTATCAAAAAAAGATACCCGCGTAGAAATTCTTCAGACGATGATACAATACCTGAAATCCTTTGATGTGTATAAACCTCAGTTATTTGGAAGGGTCGTAAAGGTAAAGCCGTGAGAAAAACTTCCGGACGTTTTAGTCACAGTAGAATTTTTTCTTGTCAATGCTCCGAATAGTTGTTATTTTTACTACAGTTTAGCAGGAAGCGCTTTATAGCGGCTGCGTTCATCCAATCTCAATATCTCCTGGCGAACAGTCTGTTACTTCCAAATCGGTCGTATTAAGCTGCTTCCAAAAATGTTTCCCACACATTGCTGCGCCATCTCGGCGGAGTTGATCTTTAAGCGAGGTGTCAGATGAAACCATCTTTCAGGGTTTTATTGCTCTTAACGCTCCTGGCGGGGCACGCCTATTCCCAATCCAAAAAAACCACCGTAGCCGTTCTCGATTTTCAGTCTGCGGGAGGATTTGAAAAAAGTGAAGTTTCGATCCTGGCCAACCGGTTCCGCAATATGCTCGTGCAGACCAATATATTCGATGTGGTGGAACGGGAAAAAATGAATGAGATTCTCAAAGCGCAGGATTTCAATATTTCAGATAACTGCAATACAGCCGAATGCGCCGTGCAGGTCGGGCAACTCCTCGGAGTACAGGCCATGATAGCTGGCGATATCGGCGTTTTCGGAGAAACATACACGATCGATCTTCGCATCATTGACGTCACTACCGGAAAGATCATTCAGGCTCAAACGCAGGATTACGTCGGAAAACGAGACGGCCTGCTCGGCGTCATGCAAACGATGGCCAATAGCCTTGCGGGCGCTGTCGGGAAGAGGACGGTTTCCAGAAAATTCGAACTTGCGATCGATGTTTCAGCGCCGAAATCCGCCAAATCAGTTGATGTTTTTGTTGACGAACAAAAAGTCGGACAAAAATCGGTGAAATTACAGCTGAGCCAAGGCCGGCATAAAATTACGGTTACGGCAAATTCCGCCGATTACACTACTTTTTCAAAAGAGATCGAACTCAATTCCGATCAAAAGATTGACGCTAAATTGGATTATTCCGAATCGTATCTGAAACGTATGGCGGACGAGGCCGCAAAAGCCAAAGCGGCTAAAGAACTTGCGGAAAAAGAAAAAACCGTTTCGGCCGGAAC
>JAEUSK010000041.1 GCA_016787925.1 bacterium
GCACCCCAACTGACCCAATCATTTATGAATTTAGGCGCTTCGGCCGATTTAGGCCGCGTACGTGACACCAGGTTGACGGCATATTGAATAATATTATCCGCAACCGGTACCTTGCGAACCAGATTCTGAAAATATACGATCTCGTCGGCGGACAAAACTTTATGTAATTCATAGGTGTACGAACTGGTCGTAGACTTGACAATTTGCACTTCCTCTTCCATGCTGGGATAATCAATCCAGACATTGAACATAAACCGGTCAAGTTGTGCTTCGGGCAAAGGATACGTTCCCTCCTGCTCGATTGGATTCTGCGTTGCCAAAACAAAAAATGGTTCCGCCAGCACATACGTATTTCCCGAAGCAGTTACACGATGTTCCTGCATAGCTTCGAGCAGCGCCGCCTGCGTTTTCGGGGGTGTGCGGTTAATCTCGTCAGCCAAAACGATATTTGCAAAAACCGGCCCTTTTACAAATCGAAACTGCTTGGTTCCCGTGCTGACATTTTCTTCAATAACTTCCGTTCCGGTAATATCGCTCGGCATCAGATCGGGCGTGAACTGGATCCGGTTGAATTTGAGATCCAGCACTTTCGCCAGTGTATTGATGAGTAATGTTTTTGCGAGCCCTGGAATTCCCACGATGAGGCAATGTCCGCGCGCAAATAAGGCAATCATCAATTGATCGACAATTTGATTTTGACCGATGATCGCTTTCCGAATCTCCGATTCGATCTTTAACCTGGATTCCTTCAAAGCGGCAACGGCATCCACATCGGCCATTTCAGCAACGTTCAGATTACCTTTTTGATCGGGTGAGTTATCCTTTGTCTGCATGCTACCTCTTTTTATATAAGCGTCTATTTACCTGTTTGTTTTTCAACCGCCTCATCGTCCGCGGAGTCCCATGCGCCGTGATCATTCCACCAATGCGACGCGCACGTCTGACACCGGTATAATTTTTTGCCGCCTCGGCCGGATCGTATCTCTTTTAAGGACTCCGTCTGAACAGGTTGAGAAAATTTTTTCTGAAGCTGAAATTGTTCGTAGGGTTTAATGCGGCTCCACTTCCCCGATGTTGCCCCCGCAACATTCTTAAAGAACCTTACAAATGCAGAACAATGAACGCATTGAAAAATTTCAGACTGCGGGCCGGCTTCCTTCAGAACCAATTCATTTTTTGCGCGCGCGAGATACAGTGCATCCGACCAGTAGAACCGGTCTTTCATTCGAATCATATTTGAAAATATATTTTAACAACTTGAATAAGTATAAATATTTAACCCGCAAAAATCAATAAAAAAGCCCCGTCCATCATAGTCTGGAACGGGGCTAAAATATAACTTGCCGTATGTCCTAGAGTCCATCAATTTGCAGATCCCGTGCGTATTCAACATGATATTTTATGCGCAATTCGATTTTCTCTTTGGGTTTTATTTTCAGCCGCCATTCGACAATTCCATTGCCTTTTTTCTCGATTATGCCGTTAGGATGCGAGGCGGTATATTTTTCTTTGCCTTCAAATTCAGGCAAAACGGGCTCGACTTTAATTCGCTCGTCTTGTGAGATTGGAAATTGATCCTGGACGACGATTTCTTCATCTGTTTTCTTAAAACTTTCGACGATGATTTTGTATTCGAATGTTTTTTTCGTGGATTTGCTAAGTAACCCTTTTTCGGATTTGTAATCTTTGACTTGCTCGCGTTTCACACGAATCGCTTCATCAATCCCTAAGAATACGCTGAATTTTTCAGTTGGAATGACCGTATTGATATACGTCGTACCGACAAAGTTGCTTCCGAAGAAAACATTGGCTGAACCGGCCAAAAACGGCACGTCCGTCACGTTCTCAATCGTTCCTTTTAAATAAGCCAAGGCTGCTAATTTCGGTGTAGTTGAGTATGCGAATTCCGAATTCAGAGATTCAGATGAAATGGAAATTTTGTGATCAAAATTATCCGACGGTATGCTGGATGGTTTCTTCACGTTAAAGACGACCGAAGTTGAGCGTGTCTGCACGGTAGCCGTTTCCGCCTCCAGCATCATGCTGGTTTCTTCTTCTTTAGACTCTTCAGCTGCTTCACCACGATCGGCCGCTTTTTTGGCATAGGCTGGAGCTCCGGCACCCATCCCCGCTTTTGACTTCATATCGCCAAGTTGGCTGAGTTCGTCTGAATAATACGGAGGAGGCGCATAGATATTAAGATACCAAGCGCTCAGAGCCGGCATGCTTCCGGAAATATTAGGGCGTGCGGTTGAAATAGACAAGGCTACATTTTTCCAATCCTCTCCCGTTCGCTGCGAGATCATGGCGTAATAAACCAATTCAACCGTCTTATCTTCCGGCGAGACGCGCACATCATATACCGGATACCATTTTGCGCCCCCGATCACATACGTCAGGTCAAAGTTCATATTACCCGCCTTCGCTACGGAAACGTTCAGCAGGGCTTTTTTCTTGGAAAGCTTGCCATAACCGGACAGTTGATTAATCTGATTTTGCAAACTTGTTTTGCGGGAACTCAAATCGGATTTCTTTTTTTCAAGACCGCGTATCTCTTCGTTAATTTTTTCAAAATTTCCATCGTAAAAAACGAACAATCTCGTCCACTCATCCAGGGTTGGGCGAGGGCTGTCTTTTGTAATAGATTGATTCGTTGCGTTATTTTTAATCAGATCCAAAAAGTCTTTTTCCTTTGCGAGTAGCGCTTGTCGGTCGGAATACACTCGCTCTTCCGCAACAAGTAATTTCAATTGTTCCTGAAGATCCTTCAGGCGATTGGCCGGCAACGTGTCAATGTATTCCGTTTCGATCTTGATATCGGTGATCTTGGCCGACGCCGTTCCGGATCCGCTAACACGAATGGATTGATCGTTAAGGCTGACCGGCAGGTCTTTTACAACAAATTCGTAATCGCCGGGATTCAAATAAATTTCGCCGCTGCGTTTGATTTCCGCGCGGTCTCTGTAAACGGTTACCGCCTTAATCTCAGTAACCAGATTTTTTTGCTGCGCAATAGCTCCTCCCGACAGGAACGCGCACAACAGGATGCCCATCATACATTTCATATTTCCTCGCATGGTTTACGTCGCTAAACTGTTACAGTAAATAAAATCGCGGAAATGTGACCTTTTTTCTCTCACAATCCGAACTTGAATACGGCGGTAATAACAATAGTCGCCAAAACCACGAGCGTAATAGTAGTAAAAAGTTTCCAACTTCCCATAAGTCCCGCAAATCGAATCAGGTCGTCCGCCGTGGGATTTTCTTTCCGGATCAATACATTGGCCTTGCGGAATTTCGCCATGGCCATATGCGACAGGCCGGCGGCTATTAATCCCAGCGTAATCTTTATATGAACGTGCGTCCTCGGACGGAACCATTCCGCTCCGTGAATAAAGATCAAAGAGACGCCTGTAACTATGGCCAAAATCAGGCCGATATTCAAGATCGTTTTATTCATTCTTCCAATGAGATCCATCGACCACAGTTTTGTATTTTCCGCTGTATGTCCATCCATGATATCCGACAAGAAAACATACTGGATCAAAATCGATCCAAACCACATCAGCATGCTGAAAATGTGTAATATCAATACTCCGGGTATGAGAACTTCCATGTCAACTCCTGTTAATATATTATGGCAAACTTAATTCAATTATAAAACACACCGGAAAGGTAACCGACGACTTCCTCATAGTCGCCGCTGACTTCTCCGGAAGTGTGGTAGGACAAAACTTTGGACGAAGTCGCGCCCATGCGTTTCGCCGCAATGATCGCAGAAACTATCGTGCCGGCTCCGCATGCCTCGCATTTCTTATTTTGTATGTCGTCGAAGAATTTATTTTCATCAAAGTCCTCAATATCCTTGACGACGATACCGTCCAATCGGTTTGCTTTCTCCTGTGAATAAAAATGCGAGAGATCACTGCTTGCAACGATTAGGCTATTTGTACCTTGTAGAACTTTTCCCAAGATGTCGCCCAGCCGAAAACAAGTTTCATGATCCTGCGTTCCGATAACGATAGGCACCAGTTCAAATTCTTTTAGGATAAGCTGAAGAAATGGCAATTGCACTTCGAGTGCATGTTCATCCCGATGTCCCAAAACTGTTGCCTTGATCAATGGCGCGTATTTGAGTAATTGATCGCACATATTTTTGTCAACCGGTACAGCGCCTAAAGGGGTCATATAGTCGCCGAGGTAAATGGAAGCGCCTTGGAAATAATCACGATGACTTGGCGCAAGGACCACCACGGTATCGTACGATAAATCAAAAAGTTGATTATAGGCCTCAGCCGCAACGTGACCCGAATAAATATAACCCGCATGGGGCGCAACGATCGCGAAGACGTTTCCTGAAACACGTTTTGAAGTGACGTTCGCAAACATTGTATTCAGATCGGCCTGCAGTCTGTTTTTTTCTCCGGGATAAAACATGCCGGCTACAGCCGGCTTACGCGGGTTGAACGCCGTTTTTTCAGATGAAGTTGACATACGATTGCCTTTCATTTTATTCTTTGATAGGCAAGTTATATTTTTCTGCTTTTCGGTATATGGTCGCGCGTCCGATATTCAGCCGTCGCGCTACTTCTGACACATTTCCGTCGCAATCGGCAAAAGCCTTTTTCATCACTTTCTCCTCCACACGCTCCACCACCTCATCCATGGTTCCGCTCAAATCAATATAACCATCACGGTTCGCCTGTGCAATGTTCAATCCCAGCGTCTTGATCGTTTGCGGCAGATCATCCAGCGTAATCTCATCGCCTGATGCAAGCACCACAGCTCTTTCAAATGTATTTTCAAGTTCCCGCACATTGCCGGGCCAATGATAACTCATGAGAATTTCCAACGCATCTTTGGCGATAGAATTAAGGCTGTTTTTCTTTTCTCTTTTCTTGAACTTTTCCAGAAAGTGAGCAGACAAGAGGGGGATGTCTTCTTTTCTATCGCGCAGCGACGGCATGACTATGGGAAAGACGCTTAAACGGTAATAGAGATCTTCACGAAATTTATTCTCTTTCACTGCTTCTTCCAGATTACGATTGGTTGCGGAAACAATCCGGATATCGACGTGAATCAAATCGCTGCCTCCGATACGCGTAAATTCCCGCTCCTGAATCACACGAATAAGTTTAGCTTGAGTCGCGGCTGTCATTTCCCCTATTTCATCCAGAAAAATCGTTCCTCCGTTCGCCTGTTCAAATTTTCCTGACCTGCGTTCCGTAGCACCTGTGAATGCACCTTTCTCATGACCGAATAATTCGCTTTCCAGTAAACTCTCCGGGAGGGCGGCGCAATTCACCGCAACAAACGGCTTGACCGATCTTGTGGGTGTGCGGTTGTGGATCTCCCTCGCTACCAATTCCTTACCCGTGCCGCTCTCACCCATGATCAATACCGTGACATTGCTGCTTGATGTGATTTTAGTAAGCGCTGAATATACTTCCTGCATCTTTCCGCTTCGCCCGATAATACTTCCGAAGTCGCGCACCTGATAGAGCTCCGAACGTAGGCGGTTCAATTCCTGTGACATGGAACGCAATACGATAGCGTTACGAACGGAAACTTTAAGACGATTGGAGTCAAACGGTTTTGTAACGAAATCATAAGCTCCGACTTTCATCGACTCCACGGCCGATTCGATCGTACCGTGAGCGCTCATCATCACAATCGGAATATCCGGATAAAATTTTCGTATGCGTTCCATCACGGCGATCCCGTCCATTCCCGGAATACGAAGATCCAGCAAAACAACATCCGGCGATTCTTTCTCGATCATATCAAAACATTCGTTACCGTCAGTAGCGCTGTAAATGCGGTAGTCCTCATTCTCAAGATAAGCCTGGATCAAACGAAGGATATTTTTGTCGTCATCAACGGCAAGAATCTTCTTTTTCTCTTCAGAAATTTTTTCCATAATTCTACGCTAGGATCGGCTTGGTTTTGTTGTTATGCACAATGTGAGGAATTTTAATCATATTCTCAAATTGAATTTGCGAATCCAGGCCAAATTCCGATTTAATGAAATAAGCGGTTTCTCTGTGTTTTTTCGGAAGCCATTCCGGTTTTAATTTCACAACATCTTTTTGCGTTGTCAATATAACATAATCTGAAGAATTTTCTTCAGGAATTAATCTTAAAATCTTCTTCAGATCGTTCTCCGTGTACCAATGATGATCCTGAAACTCAATAGTACGTGCGACCTGCGCGTGGCAGCGAGAACATAATTCCGTGATGCCGCCGTGCAAAGAAGTATTATACCCTAATGCGGAAAACAGAATAATTTTCTTTTCTGTCAGCGTAATTAACGGGAATTCTACATCGTCAAACCATCTCCCCAACGCCACAGGAAAATAATGTGAAATATACACTTCCCTCCCCCATCGGTTTGATAATTGTTTTTCGTCAGCTCCTTCCGGCGATTTTGTGATGATCATGGCATCGGCGCGTTTCATATTATTCCTAAATTCACGTAACCTTCCGGACGGCAACGTCAGAAGTGGATATGCCGATTCAAAATAATCCTGGGCAATGAATTCAAACGATTTTTCAATTTTACGGTACTGGAAGACATCATCTAAAATGATGACATCAACGTCAAATGTGTTTTGTAAGATGCGAACTGCGCAGATACGGTCCGGTCCTGAAATAACCGGAATATGAAGATTGGATTTATGAAAATCGACGGCCATAATGTAAGCTTCATCTCCTGCGATATAAACGTCAGTCAGAAGACTGTCTCCGTCTGAAACTACTACTGTTCCGGTACTTTTTTTTCTATAGCCATTCGATACGACGCCGACTCTTAATCCGCGCTGTACCATGAGTGTTGCAAGAAATTCCACTAGCGGCGTTTTCCCAGAACCGCCGACTGAAAGGCTTCCGACGCCTATTATAAAAGTGTTACAACGCAGGGATTTTAAAATCCGGAAATCGTACAACTTGTTCCGAACTTGCGCCGCTACCCCAAACACTATTGATAGCGGAAAAAAAATAATGTGCGATATCAATCTAATGAATGGGTTTTTCCACTCGACAATGGCTTTGATGACCATGGAGGCTTAATTCTAATTTATTTTGTAATTCTTTCATTTCAAATTCTGGCGTATTTCGGTTTATTGGTAATGGATCAGAAAATATCATTTCGCATCTGGAGAAGGGTTTAGGCAATAATGCCCGGTCCCAGCTGTTTAATTGCCAATGACTGCTGTACTTGACATGAATGGCGATCAGCGGCTTTTCGGAGTAACGGGCCACATGCAAAGCGCCGGGTTTCATAACCTCTGGAGGGCCTTTCGGACCGTCCGGCGTGATCAGGATGACCTGATCCGCTTTCAAGCTTCTCTCCAAGTGCAGTAATGACGAAAAACCGCCTTCGCTGCTGGAGCCTTCAACAATATTGAAATGCAAAGCTTTCAGAGCCGACTGCAGCATTTTTCCGTCTTTACTTCCGCTCACCAAGGCTGTAATCGGGCTTCTCTTGCTTAAACGTGAAAGGTAGGCAATTGCAGCAAATATGTGCCGATGCCAGAATACCAATATCACATTTTTTGGAATTTTATCAATGGAAACCTCAATACGAAGAGTCCGAAACCACAAAAAAATAATAGCTGGCCCCGTTATTTTGATAAACCATGTTAAAAAAAACCGTTTCACGTAAAAAATATACGAAAGAAAACAGATGCATCAAAAAGCTTTTTAAACCAATCAAATCGCTGTCCTACCAAAGTGATAATGTCCTATTTAGCCAAAGTAGAAATGTCCTGATTTAAGGCGTACTATTACTCTCATTTGATGGGAGGTTGAGTATGTCAGGAGAGGACATTTTGAAAATGAGCAGTCGTGAGATTAAACGT
>JAEUSK010000054.1 GCA_016787925.1 bacterium
TGTTTACTTGCTGGAACAGGCGTCCGATAATAATTTTCCAACGGTGGTGTACGATCTATGGAGTAAACTTGATTATAAAATGGATGCGCAGAACCGCCTTTCGGTCAACTTCATGTTCCTGAAAGACGAGATCAAATACAAGCAGGATTCCACAATTTTACGGCGCGAGTTTTTCGATAGTTATAAGATGAACTATTACGTCTGGCTGAATTGGTATAAACTCAAAAATGAACGACAGTATTATTCAACTACCGTCGGCTTTCAAAATCTGGACAAACATGCCGACTTTTCCTTTGACGGCAGTTTTACTGACGATAATGCGGACCGGCGTTCTACAAAAATTGTCACATTCAAACAGGATCATTATTGGAAATGGTCCGAAGGCCATACTTTTGAATTCGGCCTGGACGGCAACGTTTTTTTTAATGATTATTTTTACCGGGAATTCCGGGTTAATCCTACAGAAACCACGCCGTACGCCATTTCTACGGACGTTATCTTTGTTGACTCCAAAACAGAAGGCTATACCGCATCCGGATACGCGCAAGACACTTACCGGTTTTCCGACAAGATCAATGTGCTCTTGGGCGCTCGCCTCTCCAGCCAGAGTTATACGGATGCGCCGCAAATTGCTCCGCGGGCCGCACTCAGTTATGAATACAGCGATCAATTGAATTTCAAATGGGCTTACGGATGGTACTATCAGCCGGATAATTTTCAGAAAATGAAAGCGTACGATAATCAGTACAAATTATATTCGAAGCCTGAGAAGAGTATCCATTACGTTATGAGCGCCGCGTATGCTCCCGATCCTAATTCCGGAATAACAGCCGAGGTTTATTATAAGGATTACCCCCGGCTGAATGACGATTACCATTTTGATTTTTCTAACCGTATCGAAGGCGTCGGCATAGTTGACAAGCCATATAACACGCAATCAGGATATGCTGCGGGATTTGACCTGTTCTTCAAAAAACGATACGGCGCTTTTAATCTGCTCAGCGTCGGGTATTCCTTTTCCGTCAGCCGGATCAGGAACCACCTGAATATTACCGCGCCCAGAGATCTGGATCGAACGCATTCTCTCGCGATCAATAATATTTACAATTTCGGACATGGCTTGTCCCTGAGTACCTTATTCCGCATGCATACCGGCGATCCCTACACGCCCAGCAGCGTGCGCATTCTCGGCGACAGTTCCGTCACCGACAGCCGCATATATTATGTGACGGAAACAAAAAACAGCGGACGCCTTCCTATATTTCACTCTTTGGACATTAAACTTGAAAAACGCTGGAATCTTAATCAGGTCTATCTTGTTACTTACGGCGGTATCATCAATGCGTATGACCACGACAATATACGCCAGCGCGCATGGAAACGCGAAGTCAGTAACGGAAAAGTGACGTCGTATTCACAAAAAAATCAACTCTATTTTCCCCGCGTATATACGCTTGGCCTTAGCCTGGAACTCAGTATTCCGAGGAGCAGATAAGATGAGCCATTTAAATTTAATGAAAATTTCTCATTGGATCTCTCTTGTCCTGGCTCTTACCATTTCGATGTCCTGTGATCATAAGTCCACGTATGTCTCCGAAGAAACCGTGGGCACTACTTTGGGATTCAGCGGAGAGGATTATGCACAATCTATTGTTCAGGCCGGCGACGGCGGTTATTTTATTACAGGTTATACCAACAGTATCCGCGACAACTACGACATGTATGCGATCAAGACCGACAGGCATTATAAAATCCAATGGTCAAAAACTTTTGGAAACGCAAATATCGACAAAGGATATAAAGGCCGGCAATCCAATGACGGCGGTTTCATCATGGTTGGAACAGTTTCCATAAAACCGGGTAACAATGATATTCTATGTGTCAAGACGGATAAGCAGGGCAACGTGCTGTGGTCACGGCACTTCGGAGGAACTTATAATGAAGATGGACGCTCGTTTGTCGAATTACCCGATGGCGGGATAGTCATTGCCGGAACGACGGAAAGTTATGGCCAGGGCCAGGGCGATGTGATGCTGATAAAAGTGGACGCGCAGGGACGGCTCAAGTGGACCAAGACCTACGGAGGCATCGGCAGTGATCGCGCCTTCGACATTAAGAACACGGTGGACGGCGGATTTGTTGTTACCGGAAGAACGTCGAGTTATGGCGCAAGCGTGTACGCCACTTTCCTGTTGAAAGCCGATTCCGATGGCAATCAGATATGGTTCTCTACGTCCGGCGGCGCTCAGGATGAAGGCGTTTCCGTCGTTCAAACACCTGACGGCGGATTTATAACAACAGGGCGCATCTACGTCGGGCTCGGCAATTACCAGATCTATTTGGTGAAATTCGAAACCAACGGTAATGTGGCGTGGGCGAACATTATTGGATTTACTACCTACGAAGAGTCGTATTCAATCACGCCATCGCGTGACGGAAATTATATCATTACCGGGGAAACCCTTTTGGATAACTTCGCCGGCGATTATCAGGCACTCATCGTCAAGATAAATCCATTGGGAAATGTCATTTGGGTCAAATCCTACGGCGGCGAACAGCAGGATATCGGGCTTTCGATACAGCCGACCAACAAAGGATACGTCATAGCAGGATATACGTTCAGTTTCGGGCACGGGAATGCCGACATCTATGTTTTGAATATCGACGAGGACGGAGAACTGCAGTAAAGGCCATCAATGCCTTCTAAACAAATCTATTGTAGTAAAATAAGATTTCCTGTAAGTTTTCTTCACAGTAACACACTGTACTTAGAGAATTATTCCAATCCTCTTTCCGTGATTGTCGTTATATGGAAAAGATCCGGCCTCAAATTCTTTTTTTGACCCTCTTACTTAGCACAATTTTTTTGACTACTTGTGATAGCGGCGATCATAAAGCCAATACCTGCGATGACGGCGAGATCAGCGCGGCAGATGCGGTGTGGAGCCATGGGGAAGGCGATCTGCAGAATACTAAGCGCGCTTCAGGCATCAGACAAAAGGGATGTTTCACAGGGCCGACGACAACTCCCACGATCCAATGGAGCTCCGATCTTGGCGGGCCTGGTACTGCCGCCGCTCCTGTCATCGGAGACGATGGTACGATCTATATCGTCGGAGAGTACCCCGGAGAACCCAAAGGTGGAGGCATCAGGAATGCCGGGCTTATGGCTATTTCGCCTCAAGGTACATTGAAATGGTTTTTTTCAAAATCACTTGATATTGGTAACAGCGAAGGCGCCTATTATACTAATTCAGTAGCAATTGGGAGAAATGGCACGATATACATCGGTTTGTGGGACAGTACTTTTTACGCTCTTAACTTAGACGGAACGATAAAATGGAAATATCGAACAACCCGGTTTTTCAGCGGTAATCCTGTCATCGACGAGCATGATAACGTGTATGTCGGCATGGATACGATTTTCTGTTTTACCCCTGACGGACACATTCGTTGGAAATTTGCAGATACAGCGGTTACGCAATGGTGCGTTAAGATCACGCTTGACCAGGATGCTATATATTGCGGGTATTTAGGTAGTGGCATAGTAGCGCTAACTTACAATGGACAAAAGAAAGGGTTTTATAGTAATGATTTTGGTTATTCGGCTCATGCCGGGATTTTGGTTGATCAGAGCCACAATCTATATTTTAAAACCAATGGTAACATCTTGAATTCCATCGACCGGAATGGAAACTTTCGCTGGGCAGGGAGTGTTGATGTTATAGGTGGAATGAGCGAACCCGCTTTGAGGGGTGATTATCTCTATTTTGGTTCTTTTCTCGGAGTTTACGAGCTTGATAAAAAAACAGGTACTGAAATCACCACATTAACCGGACTTCCTCAAGGAAGATATGTAAATTCAGACGTATCTCCGCTTATTGACGACAACGGAGTCATCTATATAGGCGCAGGCTATGGGGGGTTATCTGCAGTAACAAATGGAGCAAATAAACTGTGGGAGACAGTTATTCCACAAGCTGATCAAACTGAATTTTCTGGTTACATGTCCCTCTCTCCCGATGGAACTCTTTATATTGCTACTTCTGACTTTGACAATCAATCAGTAAACAGATTATATGCAATTCGATGATTCTACACTTGCAAAACACCGAAATTCGGCGGCGGAACATTCGGATTATTCATCGCCGTATCGAGACAGCGGATGAGCACGTCGCGGGTTTCATTGGGATAGATGATCGCATCCACCCACAGCCGCGCGGCGGCATAGCGCGGATTACCCTGCGCTTCGTAATTCGATTTGATCTCTTCATACACTCTGTTCTTTTCTTCTTCGCTTACCTGTTTTCCCGATAGACGAATTTCCGTAATCGTCGAAGCCGCCTGACTGCCGCCCATGACGGATATATTCGCCGTCGGCCATGCGAAGATAAATCGCGGATCGTAGGCTTTCCCGCACATCGCATAATTTCCCGCGCCGTAGCTCCCGCCGATGACGATAGTAATTTTCGGCACGACGGAATTGGCTACCGCATTCACCAGTTTCGCACCGTCCTTGGCAATTCCGGCATGCTCCGCGTCGCGGCCAACCATGAATCCATTGACGTCATGCAAAAATAAAATCGGAATGCCGTCCTGGTTACAATTCATCACGAACCGCGCCGCTTTGTCGGCGGCTTCGTTGTACATCACGCCGCCCATCTGCATCTCGCCTTTGGCCGTTCGCTGAACTGTTTTCTGATTGGCAACGATCCCTATCGCATAACCGCCGATGCGGGCCGTTCCGGTCAAAATCGTTTTTCCGTACGTCGATTTGTATTCATCCAATTCCGACCGGTCGACGATACGCGCGATGATCTCACGCATATCGTATTGGCCTAAGCCTTCGGGAATGACGCCGTGAATTTCATCCGGAGAGAACAGCGGCTCCTCCGATGCGATCTTATTAAACGACGCTTGCGGTTTATGGCTTACTTTTCCTAGGATATCACGTATGCGTTCCAGCGCTGCTTCGTCGTTCGGCTCGTGATAATCGGCCGTACCGCTGATGGCATTGTGCGTTGTCGCGCCGCCGAGCGTTTCCAGATCGATCACCTGCCCGATCGCCGCTTTGACCAGCGCCGGCCCTGCGAGAAATAAACTAGAGCCTTCGGTCATGATGAACTTATCACACATCACGGGTAAATACGCGCCGCCGGCCACGCACGGCCCCATCACGGCCGCAACCTGGGTTACGCCCATCGCACTCAGCCGTGCGTTATTATAAAATATTCTGCCGAAATGATTTTCGTCCGGGAAAACCTGATCCTGCAAAGGAAGAAAAACGCCGGCGGAATCTACAAGATATACGATCGGAATATTATTCTTCATCGCGATCTCCTGAGCGCGCAAGGTTTTTTTGACGGTCATTTCAAAATGTGCGCCGGCTTTGACTGTGGCATCATGTGCAACGATCATCGTTTCTTTGCCGTGGATCATCGCAACCCCGATCACATTACCTGCCGCCGGGCATCCGCCAAATTCTTCGTACATCCCGTTAGCGCAGAAAAGTCCCAATTCCATGAAATAGGTATTAGCGTCGATCAACTTGGCAATACGTTCCCGCGCGGTCAGCCGTTGTTTCTGATGCTGTTTTTCAATATTCTTCGGCCCGCCGCCAAGTTTAATTATCTCTTCTTCACTTTTCAATTGTTCGACCAGTTTATCCATGAAGGATGCGTTCTTCTTGAATTTATCCGGATTCCATTTGACTGCCGATGTCCCGATAATAGCCATTCAATAACTCCTTGTTCGTTCAAATGTCAAAATGTGAAAAACAAATGACATTAAAATTTTTCTTAACTATTAATTTTTCAAAACTATTCAGTTAAAGTGGTTGATTCAATCAATCCCACGGTATTCACATTTTCAAGGGGGGCTCATTTGACCAACGCTGTCACGTCGATCATCCACACATCCGTATTGTTGCCCGCCTGAAATACGACGCGCTTCCCGTCCGGCGACCAGCGTCCGTGTTTTTCCTGATTGGTGTTGTCTTTCGTCAGCGTGCGCGTGGTTTTTTCTCCGCCGGAACTCGTCATGATCCACACGTCGCGGTCGTCATACCAGCTGCGGGTAAATGCAACGATCGTGTGCGTAGGTGATACAACAGGCTCTTCGTCTTTTCCGTAAGGTAGTTTATCCCTTGTGACCGGAAGCGGCAGCCCCCCTACGGACGGCGTTTTCCAGATACTCCATTTTTTTGCCCAGTCCGCCTGAAATAATACGGTTTGATCGTCATCGGTAAAACTAGGCGCGAGTTCGTTCCGTTCGTCTATCGTAAGCTGCTGCGACTTATTCGATTTCAAATCTTTTATCCAGATATCCGGGCTGCCTGCTTTTTCGGAAACATAAACGATTTTATCTCCTCCTTTTGCAAATCGAGCTTGATATGAATCGGCTGAGTCATCGGTCACAGCCAGCAGATACGGCGCCTGTGCTGAGGGTGAATCCAGAACCAATTTCGTGATCCAAATATTCAGACCACCCGTACGGTCGGACGTAAATATCATTTCCTTTCCATCCGGAGAAATATCGGGATCAAAATCATTTTGTTTGGCGTTGGTCAGCTGAGTTTGTTTTCCGTCTTTTAAATTTAGACTAAAAATCGTTTGTTTGCCCAACCGGTCGGAATTGAAAATAACACATTGGCCATCGGGCGTAAAGACGGGCGATTCATCGTTGGCAATATCTGCGACCAATACCGAGTCTTTTTGAGTTTCTGCATCGATGATTTTAATATCCCAATTGGGCCGCGATTCATAAAGAATATTTTTTCCGTCCGAACTCCAGCTTGGAAAAAAATGATCCTGCGATGAATGCGTTACTGCGATGGGATGATACCCATCCGTCGGCGTAACGTACACTTCGTAATATCCTGTAGCATTCGACACATAGGCCATCCACTTCCCGTTCGGTGAGATGGAAGGATGTTTTTCATCGAACGCCGATTGAATAAATGGAGTAAAATTCTTTCCATCGCTATCGACATAACAAATATCAGCTTGGTTTTTTTCATTTCGCTGAAAATAGATCTTATTTTCTGTCGGATGAGGATTCGGCCGGTCGATAAGCAAGCTGTCTTCATACAGAACTATGACCTCTGAAAAATTTTGCGCGTTGACCTTACCCATTTTGTAATGACCGTCATGCTTCACAAAAAATATCCATTTCCCATCGGATGACCAGGCCGGGCTGAATTCATCCGCATGATCCGTTTTCGTCACCTGGGTCATTTTCTCTTGTTTATCAATGATCCAGAGATCGCTTTGTCCCTGAATGTACGATGAAAAAACGATGCGCTCATTGTCGGGCGAAAAATCGGCGCCTTCGTCAACGCCTTCATTCGCTGTCAGAGGATGTATACTGCCGTCATCCATATTGTAGATGAATACGTGCTTATCGCCCAGTTGCGTGGAAATATATGCAAGAAAATTACCGTCCGGAGACATTTTAGGCTGTCCGTCGTAACACGCCAAAGTAGTCATACGCTCCAGAGTCAATCCATCAGGCGTCGTTGTCGTATTTTTTTTGGCGCAGCCTGTGTGAATAAGGAGTGCGGCAACGATAATCATGCGTACCATCATGACAGCTTTTCTTTCAGTAGATTTTATAAACTTCTAAAACAAACTAACAAAAAATATTCTTATTCTCATTATAAATAAAAAAACAAATTCATTTCTTATTTAACAACACCGATCGGGAAATCCTGGCCGCGCGCATAACTATTAGGGTATTGTGCCGTCCCACGGTATTTCTTGGTGAGCTCCGGTACCCGGTCATTTAAATACGCCTCAAGCTCCTTCACGGTAATTCTGCCGTCTTTATTTCCGTCGCCTTCGCCGCTCAGGCCTTTAAGCAGCGCATACGTAAATACGCCATGACCCAGTTGTTTGAATTCAGCCGCAAATTGCTCCGTTCCGGTGGCGGACAGTACCACCAACCCGGCGCTGCGCGCCAATTGAAGTATGGCTTTTTCATTTGCGGCTCCTCGATTGGAAAAAGTTTCCACCGCTCCGCCGGATTGACACGCGTCAAACACGATGACCTGCTTTTGCGCTTTGATCTGAGTACAATATTCCCTCAGCTGGTTTGCCGAGACACCCTTTGTTGCCAAACCTTCTTCATCGCCGTACAATTTAGTGACGTCGTACGGGATGAGATAAAATTCCGGCGCTTTATTTGAATCGCCTTCGCTCATCACGCCGTGCCCGGCATAGTACAATATAAATGCATCCTCAGGCTTTGCTTCAGCCATGATTCTGTGAATCGCCGATTCAATATTACCCCGCAATCCATCGGCATCATAAAGCGTGTGCTTGAAGATTTGTTTGAAAATAGTTCGTCCGGATTGTTCGATCGCTTTTTCAAAAGCCTGCGCATCCGGCTTGGCATATTTCAATGTATAGTTCGAGTTTTTATATTTATTAATTCCAACGGATAATATGTACAAATTCGAACTCGCCTCCAATGATTTCCTTTCCACCGTAATTTCGTAAGGATTCGATTCTGTGCGGTCACGATTGAAAGCCGTAACAAGCAAGTGGTTCGTCCCGGGTACGAGCGGAATATAATACGTCAGCGTCAGCTTCTTTCCAAGATTGGACATTTTTCTGCTCGTGATATGATTATCGGAAACTAATTTGCCATTCTGATACAACCGCACTTCATCGATATCGCCCGATGATTCAGTTGCTGCAATTTCTATTTCTATTCCTTCGCTTTCCACTTCAGACATGTTGCCCGGACGGTCAATGCGGACTTTCGGCGGAAGCTTGATCCCTTTATTTATGTCGGACGCTTTTGTTATCGCGTAGTTTTTGTCGCCGGTTAAAATTTGCTTTAGAAGATCCGGCGTATAAAATTTTTCAAATAACGCGTCCAGTGGAATTGAATTGAGGTTTTGAACATAATGCATTTTCTTCATCCCTTCCGAAGTACCGTCGAACCTCCCGTCAGGCGCAACTGCCACCCAATCCTTCTGGCCGATGACCGTCATACTGATCAGCTGGCGCCCCGTTGCCGCATCCCAGATGATCGTGCGCGCGTCCGTGCTCACGGTGTATAAGAATTTTCCGTCTTTGCTGAAAGTAAGACCGTTAATATAACTTACGTGGCCTGCTAACTGCCTTAATTCTTTCCAAGTGCCTGTTTCGATAATACGTACAAGCCTGTTATCTCCAACGGCCAGGGTTTTCCCATCCGGACTGAACATCATTCCGCCATTGCTTCCCCACGATCCGTAAAAAATAGGTTCATTTTTGTGCAGATCAACGATTAATCCGGAACCGCTTGCGAGGTATTTCCCGTTCGGGCTGAAACAAATGGCATTGGACACGGATGAATCCTGAATCGTCCTTACGCATCGCCCGCTTTTGACATCCCAGAACTTGATCGTTTTGTCATAACTTGCGCTTACCAATAAGCTGTCATTGGGCGTAACGGCTAATGACCAGATAATATCCGAATGCCCTACAAGCGTTTGAATAGGTTTTCCTCTGCTCAAATTCCATACTTTGATAACGCTGTCCTTTCCGGCCAGCGCGACATAATTTTTTTTGTCGTTGACGGCCATACAGGTGACCGCCGTATGCGCCTTGAAACTGCGAATTTGCTTTCGGTTTCCCATATCCCAGAAAATGACGTTCGAATCTAATCCACTGCTGATCAAAATCTTGTCTTCTTTTGAAAATGCGACGGGATACACGGGAAGCGTATGTCCTAAAAAAGCCGTGCGTAATTTGCCCGATTCTAAATTCCACACTTTAACTGAATGATCTCTGCTTCCACAGGCAAGAAATTTTCCCGATTGGTCGATCGCTACAGAATGATTACCATCCGCGTATCCTTCCAGCGATGGCCCGTCAGAAAAATCTTCCAGATTCCACATTTTTATTGTCTGATCCCAGCTTCCGCTGACTAACCATTTTCCATCTGAACTTATATCAATGGATGACACTGCCGCATCATGAATCCCGATCGTTTCTGAAATTTCTCCCGTCCAAAGATCCCATAGGCGCAGCGCGCCGTTCCGCCCGCCGGTGCCGATGTAGCGTCCGTCCGGGCTGCATTTCAGCGTCTTTACGGCCCCGTCAGGCGCTTTCATTGCAATGATCTCCTTGCCGTTAGCAACATAAAATAAACGGATCGTACTGTCTTCGCCCGCGCTTGCTATAAAAAACCCATCGGGGCTGTAGCAAACCTGATTAACCGCACCGGTATGCTCCGTCATCTTAAATAATTGTTCCCCGCTGCCGATGTCCCAAATGCGAATCGTACTGTCCTGGCTCCCGCTGACCATGTGCCGGCCATCCGGGCTGAACGAAATTGAAGTAACCAGTTGCGTATGTCCGGTAAACTCTTTTAGTTGATTAAAAGATGCCGCATCCCAAAGGCGAACAGCATAGTCGTCCGTCTCTACATTTGTCAATTCCTTATACCACAAAGGATAGCCGTGTCCGGTTGCCAGCATACTTCCGTCCGGACTGAACGTCAATCCCTGCACCATGTTGTCGCCGTGAACGCTGCCGATTCTTGTATGATTAATGAGATCATACACGTTAACGAGTGTATCGCTTCCGGCAGATGCGAGCAGTCTTCCGTCGGGGCTGAACACAACGGAAAAAATATTGGTTGATGTGTACGTTCTCAGTTCCTTACCCGATTCCGCATCCCATATTTTCGTCGACCAATCGTAGCTCCCGCTTGCAATATATTTTCCGTCGGGACTGAACGCCACAGACGTAACGGCATTTGTGTGGCCGGTTTGAACTATCAGTTCTGGCGCCTGCGCCAAGCCAACTTCTGCCATCAGAAAGAATCCAACGAATATTATCATTATTTTCTGTGTCATGCGCATCTCATTTCTGCGTTTCAATCGTTCGTCCCTTTCCTAAAAATTCACATCCATCGACAGTGTCACTTTTCTTAAAACATTTCCATGGATGGCGTCGCCGCCGGAACCGATCTGCTCCAGATCGTCGCGGTACATTTCCCAGTATTTTGCTCCGATGCTTACGTGTTTCTTCCAAGCGTATTTCAACAGCACATACCAGCGTTTCCCTTTCCCTGAAAACGCGGTATTTGCAAAGACGCCGTCGACGTCATTTTCATATTCATAGATTGCTGTATTAAAACTGTGCGTATCAAAAAAACTCAATCTTCCGTAAGCGGTCAGCCCTTTTCTCAATATGACGCGCATGTCTTCATAAAACAATATTCCGGTTTCCCTGCTTCCTGAAATATTTTCAATTCCGTACCACGCTTTCTCAACGCGGGAACGCAGACGGACCTCTCTCGAAATGTCAACATCCCATTGGTAACGCATTCTCGTAACTATTTCTTTTTCAACCACTGTGATATCGCGCCCGAGAATATCCAGCGTTTTGACGGATCGGTCTTTTCGTTCATTTTTATATTGGATCTGCGCAACGATCCGTGTCCAGACCCGCTGCTCCATTTTCGCAAGGAAATCATCGCCGGTAACCGGTTTCGGCACGTCATACGAACGCCACGGATAGCGAAAAATATCGTAATAAATCTGAATGGTGGTTCCGCGTTTTGGCCTCACCTTCAGTCCGAGGTAAATGCCTTCCTCGTTTTGTGTTTTGCCGTTTTGTTCGCCAAACGCATAGCCGTGCAAACTTTGAAAATCCTTCGCATAGTTCCTGTAAAAAATAACCCATTCCGTTTTCGGCCAATAACCTTGAATTCCGGAATTGAATGCAAAATGATCTTCTTTATCTTTCGCAGCCTCGCCGAAGAAATTAACATTGCCCACGTACACGTCGTGATGCAAGCTGATCATGTTGTTGTTGGAGCCTGCAAAATTATATAAACTCCGGATACTGTCGCGTGTGACAAATTTGCGATCAAATTGTTGAGCATAAAAC
>JAEUSK010000059.1 GCA_016787925.1 bacterium
TGATTCTGGCAATCTTGAAATTAGATTTAGAAACGTAGGTTCGGTCTTGGATTATGAGATTTCTTGAGTTTTCCATTGTACCCTAATATTTTGTGAACGATGAAAGCTGGGAATACGCTTTGTTGTTACTCGTTCAGCTTAATTTAGATACCGTTACGTCTTCGTTAAATTGTGGTATTGCACTAATCCCTAATTTCCTTTTTGTATCAGCTGATAATTTATCAAGGTTGTCAATAATCCATTCTGATAGTTCGTTTCCGTCCATAGCGACAATATCATTGTCTTCTGCAGTTTTTCTAACATCTTTAGCAATTTCTGCGCTTGTAATAAAAACAAACTTATGGTCTTTATATTTACTGCTTGTTTTTATGAGTTTGAGCTGTGTTAGCCCCCAGTCATTTGAGTAACCACTATGATGTTTAACTTGTATTAAAATTTTTGTTTCTTCTTGAAACTTATCGGATTTAATAGCAAAAATATCAGCATCGGCAGCACCCTCAACTAATTTTGAATTCTTTGGTAGAACCTCTGATTTGTATCCCTCACACTCAAACAATTCTTTCACTAAATTTTCTAATCCAATCCCGCCGGTTTTAAGGTTTGTTTTTCCTGTAATTATTTTTTGGATTAATTTTTGTTTAAGGACATTTTTGAGTCGGCCTTCCTTTTCCTCAAAGTCAGATATCCAAGAGTAAGAATCCTTGCTAAATAACTTTTCAATTTCATCTTTGAATTCATAAAGGTCAGATACGGTTGAGCCACGAACCCTTAGCCTTCTTTGAAGAGCTTCTGACAATACATCTCTTGGTATCGTTTTAAACGCGCTCCCAACAAATAAATAATTCACTTTTCGTTGATTTGCAAGATCAGAATCATAGGCACCTTTATCATATATTCTTTTTTCGTCTGCAATTGCCAAACGAATTGAATTGTAGAATGGAATAATGATAAAGTCACCAGAATTTATTTTGTGAAACCGTCTAACTTGGTTTAATTGTCTTCCGACTACTTGTGGAAGAATATCGTCAGACGTGTAGTAACATTTTTCAATCTCCTCTATGAGTTGCTCTGTTTGGCTGCTATCATATTTTGAAAGGTCAACCTTACTCCAGCCAACTGCAACAACATTGTTGTTAAAGAACGCCTTGAAATCGGTTTCGGCAGAGTTCATTGCTCTAACCATAAGATAATTTTTTTCCATTGTTTGTGATTTTTTAATTTGTCGCCTACTCTGTTTGGTTTTCGGCTTACCCGTTGTTTTTAACAGTGCACCAAAGTACTTACAAATTCAAATACCTGCAAGCGTCATCAACTAATTCATCGACCCTCTTAGATTTTACACGATCTGCATAAGAACTTCGCAGAAAACTCACCCACTGTTGATTTGCAAACTCATCAATCTCATCAAATTTAACATGAGCAGATGCGCCAATTAGATAATACTTGATCCTATAGGGTAAAAGATAATCTCTCAGTTCTGCACACCACTGCAAATCTTTAAGCGATATTGATGTTGGGAATCTAAATATCACACTTCTCCTTTTTTTTTTGTACATACTTAATTCTGAATCATCACTTAATCTAATTGTCCTACTTTCAATTACGCTTCCGTAAACTACATCGTTGACCTTGCTCTGGATACTTTTCGCAACAGCATTGCACATCATGTATTGAAAAAAGAAATCTGCCTTATAACCAATTTTCTCAACTATCCTTTTAAGATGCCGGTTCGGCACATATTGAACGGAGCAAAAATAATCGTGAATATTCCCCGAGGCAATAGCCTGGGATAAATATTCGTCCTGAAATGACGACAAGCCATCTAAGAATCCTGCCCAAATCTTGTCGTATTCATTTCTAATGGTTTGATCGATCACAAAAAGGTACCCCTCTTTCTTATATCCTATATCATTTTAATCTTAGTCTTAATCTATATTCTTTTCGTTTTAATTCTACGCCAAAAATTGACGGAATTTCAGGTCGATTACTGCTTATGTTGAGCGTAAAATAAATAAAGGCAGCACCATGAATGAAACCGAAAACACAAAAGAAATTAAAGACAGCACCAACTCTAACAATAGTTCTGGTTTTGATGTTCCGGCCTTTGGCGATTTTGGCTGTTATGGAATGGCTGAACAACGCCATCCCCTGGAACTAAAACTGATCGGCAATTACCTTTTCAGTTTGTACGAAAGTTTCAATACCGATGAAAGAATCAAGGTTAGCCATTTTGTATGCGTCGAAAATAATGTGAATATTCAATTTGTGACTCCGAAAGTTATTCAGAGAAACGAACTGGGCATGCCGGATCTTATTGAAGATCGCTTTTATGCTTTCGCATCGTTTGACAACAAGCAGTGTCATATCAGTATAAACACTTTTAGGATCGCTGAGCAAGATAATGAAATTCATTATGGAATCATTAAAATCGATTTCATCAATGAAGAAGACACTTTTGCATATGAACTTTTCAGGCACCTTAAGAAACAAAGTTACGCAAAATCTATTTTTCGAAATAACACTATACGATACTATGTTCCAGAATCGATTGAAATCAAGAAGATCGCAGATAGCGGCGAGTCTTTAAAAGACATTTTCCTTCCGGAGATCTATAGGGAGGAACTGGATAGATTTATCCAAAGTATTTTGAATTATGAAAAACTGAAAACCGGCCTGCGTTTTCTCCTCTGCGGCGAGCCGGGAACCGGTAAAACGAAATCCATTCGCGCGGTCATCAATGCAGTCAAAGGAAAATGCACTATATTTCTGACCGAGTCGTTGAATGACCCCAGAGTTCGCGTATCGAGCTTATTCCGCGTTGCCAACTATTTTGAGCCGTGCCTCATATTGCTGGACGATCTTGATCTGCTCCTCGGCGCAAGGGAGGAGCGCAGCGATACCAACCGCCTTGGAGAATTTCTGCAATTACTGGATGGAATTGAAAATAACAAGATCTTCGTCCTCGCTACTACGAACAGCAAACTACTTGTGGATCAGGCTGCGTCTCGCCCCGGACGGTTTGACCTTATCCTCGACTATGCACGCATGGAAAAATCCAATTATGAAGCGCTCGTAAAACAATACGCTGCCGGAGATATTCAGGACATATTTGATGAGGAACTTATCCGGTTGCTTCATCTGAAACGGCTCACGGGCGCATTCATTGTGAATCTGGTCAAACAGGTCAACATCAAACACCAATTGGACGCGGATGCCGATCTGCGCGGCTATGCGAAGAGACTTATTGATTTTAGTTACGGTGGATTTTATTCTCAGCCGAAGAGCGGGAACGGAGATTTCGGCTTCAAAAAACGGGAATTGCAAATGGAATAATGATTCAGTACGTTTTCATGTCGCGTAAGACCTGAAAGCTCCGGTAGAAGATATTAACCGCAAAGCTCGCAGAGATCGCAAAGATGTATCAATGAATTCCTTTGCGCCCCTTTGTGTCCTTTGCGGTTAAGGCTTTTTTTCTGCCTAGCTGATCAGGTAACCATTCTACCTATCAGGAATACTCGCCATGGGAACCTTAGAAGAAAAAACAGGAACATTTAATTTGGACATCATCCGCCGCCAGATCACGATCGCTTCGCTGATTAGCGAGAATCAGGATAAACTTAGCCTCTATGACCTGATGGATCTAATCGGCGCAAGTGAAAAGACCGTCGAGCGCACGCTTCAAGCGCTGAGAACTCAGGTAAATGCCATTCACTCGAAAAAGCGTAAATTCTCGATTGATATGGATCTGAAACAGACGCATGACCTGCTGTCGGTTTATATGGGACTTGAGAACCGGATGATCATTCGTAATATCAAACGCATTCATAAACAATTCGCAGCCAGAACGCTCTCGTTCTTCGTCAAGACTTGTGACGGCATTTCGCATCGGCGCATTCTCAGGATCGCCTACGGCCCAAGCGGAACCCGAACCAGCGCATGGCGTGAAGTTACGCCGGCATCATTTTACGCAAACGAGAAATCTCTCTATCTTCTTGCCGTTGAAGATAGTATTCCTAAGCTCTTTGCTGTGGAAAGAATCAGAGATTTTCAGGCGACAACTAAAAAATCCGGAATAAAAACGCTTCCCTCTCTCGAAGAATTCCTTCGTTCAAGCTGGGGGGTGTTCACAGGAGGCGAACCTGTGCGAGTCCGGCTCTTATTTGACAGCTCCATGGCGTCTTACCTCGAGGAAAAATACTGGGCAGAAGACCAGGCGGTCACCGTCAAAAGCAACGGCGTCGAACTCTCGATGACCTTGAAACTGTCCTTTGAATTCATTTCGTGGGTGATGGGATGGGGCAAAGAGGTGAAAATTCTGGAACCAAAATCACTAAAAGACGAAGTGATGAAGAGAGCGAAGGAGATTGTGGGTCAAAACTAGACATTAATTTTGTTTGAGAAAAAATTCAAAGTAACATATTGAATTTGCTTACCATCTAAAGGGGAGGATTATCAAAATGACAGATCAGACGTTGTATAAAGCAGCACTTGATTTCTTACTTTCCTTTGACGCTATCACCGAAGCCGATCTTAAAATACAATTAGAATCAGAAATGGCTAAACCAAATGACCTTAAGTTGATTTACAAACGGTTATGCGAGTCTGCCCAAAACAAACAAATGAGCTCAAAAGTTATAGGTCAGTCTATTGGTGGAATAGACAATTTAAAGAAAATCCTTTTAGATTTTGATCCACATAAAGTTACACAAACATTTACAAAAAAGGATCAGACAAAACTTTTAAAAACGATAATAAATGAATTAAAGCCAAAAGGACAGATCAGAACTACAAATAGGAGCCTTTGGCCCCAATTTTGCCAGTCCATCATAGACTCAGCTTATTTCCTGCAGACTTTCAAAACCGCAGCGGATTTTTATAACTGGGCCGATTTTTTCGCAAATGATTCAAGGGCAAAACCTGCGTTGCCTCTAATGATAAGCATCGAAATTACAGGTATTGGATTTCCTCTAGCATGCGATTTTTTAAAAGAAATAGGATATGTCCAATATGGGAAACCGGATGTACATTTAAAAGACATTTTCAAAGCCCTAGACATTGTAGACCCATCGGAAAAATCAATATTCAAACAGGATTATGCAACACTTAAGGCCATAGATAGAATAGCAAGAAATAATAATACAACCGCTTATGCTGTCGATAAAGTTTTTTGGCTTGTAGGAAGCGGTGACTTCTACTTAACCAACAAAAAGATTGGGAGACAAAAACAAAAATTCATAGACCTTATGATTAAAAACAAGGAATTATAGTGCACTTCCTGAAACTCTTTCGAGTTCGAGATATATAAGAGCTTTCTGCGTATGCATTCTAAAGAAAATAAGGATGTTGTCACATGAGAGTTAGAGAAATTGAGCTATTAATAAAAAGTTTCCGATGGAATACCTTGCAAAAGATGTACGGTTGTGCTCACAGTTCAATAATTGGGTTCATATCCACTGAATGGATTAATATGTCAACAGAAAACTCTGTATTGGATGGTGTTCCTTCCCCTCAAATTGGCAAAGGTCGGAAAGGACAAAGAAATGCCGATCTATTATTATGCAAAAACAATACTCCATATATTCCTGTAGAAGTAGAGACTCAAGTATCGAAATATAATGAAAAATTTGAAACTCTGCGGCATTACATTGAAAATAAAGAAAACTTTAATGGCATTGCTTTTGGATTTTTATTCATGACGAATTTATGTTCAGGTAATATGAAATACAAACACAATTGGGATCCAATAAAAAAGAAAGTGAAAGAAGAAGAAAAGGCTATTGTTTTAGTTTCGATAGAAAAAGTAAAAAATTCCTCAAAAAACAAGTCGAGCTTGGATTTGTTAAGAGATAGGAACGATTACAATCCATGGGATATTGTTAAAATTGACTACTGGTTATATCAAAACAAGGAAATCAGAGAAGGTTCCTTGTTGCCAAGACAAGATTAATTCTTTTAGCCATTTGAGTTCAAATTGTGCGGAATAGAAGCATGGAAAAACCAAAGAGAAAATATGGGAATTTTTATTGATCTCTTATACAAACTTATTCTACCTCTTGCCAAACGCGAAGGCGTTGATCCTGAATCGGTTGTGAGTAGAATCCGAAAGAATCAAAAGGCCATAGCCGATTTGGAAGGACAATTAAAGAAAAAGTTCGACGATGGCGAAATGAAAACTAAAGATGGTCAGGTCTTAAAATATAATAATTTGTTTCCGGACAATTCGGGCAACATTGAACCAGAAGAACCGGATGAAAGAAGTTTACTTGAAAGAGTCGGATCTTATGTGATTTTGAATGATGAACATACTACCATTTCTGAAATTCAAAAATATTATGAAATCAGCTATAAGAATGCTGCAGATACTATGTATAAGTTGCGTGAACTTAAAATTGCGGATGTTGATGACGAACGTAATTGGTACCCACTAGTCGAAAACCTACAACAACTTAAAAAAGTCCTTAAGAACCAAGCATTACATTAACAATAAAAAATAATAGCATCTCTTGTATATAATAGCGTATCTTTTCAAAGAAGTTGACCAGCAATAAAAAAGGAGTAGACAACATGAAGTGTCCATCGTGTCAAGGCAACGGGCTTATTGATTGTCCGAAATGCAAAGGCAAAGGTTGTTATACCTGCAAACAATCCGGAAAGATTGAATGCCCTAATTGCAAAGGTAAAGGACAAAAATAGGCCCTATTAGGCTCAAATCTAAACTGAACGACCGCATCGAAGGTTTCATTGTCATAATCGATGCGGTTTTTTGTTTTTTTGTCACTACTCTACGACCTCTTCGGGGTTCCACCCCTATTCGCTCAAACCCACTTTCCCAACATTCTAATTGCTTTTTTGAGCTTCTTTTTTTATATATGCCCCTTACTTAAGGTTATTTACTCTTGGATTAATCAAGCAGAGCGATGTTTAAAGAAATAGAATCACAGGATGAACTCCCGAAATTAGAGAAAGAGATTCTCGAGTTTTGGCGTCAAAATAGTATTTTCAAGAAAAGCATAGAAGATCGCAGCGCCGATAAGGAATTCGTTTTCTACGAGGGCCCTCCGACGGCTAACGGCCGTCCCGGTATTCATCACGTATTGGCGCGTTCACTTAAAGATTTTGTCTGCCGTTACAAAACCATGCAGGGATACCGGGTAGAACGAAAAGGCGGCTGGGATACGCACGGACTGCCGGTCGAGATCGAAGTTGAAAAATCACTCAACATCAGCGGCAAAAAAGATATCGAAGCTTTCGGCACGGAAGCATTCAATAAAAAATGTTTTGAAAGTGTCTGGACTTATAAAAATCTTTGGGACGAACTTACCGATCGCATGGGGTACTGGGTTGACCTGAAAGACCCGTACATCACCTGCGATACCAATTATATCGAATCCGTTTGGTGGGTACTGAAGCAATTTTATGACAAAGGCCTCGTTTATAAAGGATTCAAGGTTGTTCCCTACTGCCCGCGCTGCGGCACACCGTTGTCCTCGCACGAAGTTGCGCAAGGATATCAGGACGTCAGCGATCCGTCAGTGTATATTAAACTCAAATTAAGAAGCGCCGATAATACGTACTTCCTCGTTTGGACCACGACGCCGTGGACGCTCATTTCCAATGTTGCTTTGGCCGTTGGGAATGATATCGACTACGTCAAAGTTAAACACAAAGATCAGATATTGATATTGGCCGAAGCGCGCGTGAAAGACGTTTTGAAAGAAGATTATGAGATCGTAGAAACATTCAAGGGCGAATCCCTATTAGGAAAGGACTACGAGCCGCCATTTAACTATATTCCGGTTGATAAAAAAGGATTCTACGTGATTGCCGGCGATTTTGTCACGACGGAGGACGGAACGGGAATCGTTCATACCGCGCCGGCATTCGGCGAGGACGATTATATCGTCTGCAAAGCGCACGACCTGCCTTTTCTGCGCCCGGTCGATGCGGCAGGTAAGTTTGAAGATGCCGTCACCGATTTCAAAGGCAAATTTGTTAAAGACGCCGATCCGGATATTATTACTAATTTAAAACGACGCGGCATCCTTTACCGTTCTGAAAAGGTCAAACATAGTTATCCTCATTGCTGGCGCCATCGTACGCCGCTCATTTATTACGCGCGTGACGC
>JAEUSK010000088.1 GCA_016787925.1 bacterium
CGATTCTCGTAACTTTACATCTGAACATTTATTTACTTTTTAAGTTTAATAATTTAAAAACAGGAGGCGCGCCATGTTTTCAAGGTCTTTGCTTACAGTTGTTTTTATTTCTTTGATGGCAATTCAATCTGCCGATGCAAAAATCTGGACGGTTTCTCCAAGACCTGGAGCCAATTTCACAACCCTGTCCGGCGCCGTCGGTTCTGCGTCCGTACTTGCGGGAGACACGATCCTTGTTTCCGGAGCCCCGGCTTCCTACGCCGGATTTACGATCAGCAAGAAACTGACTATCATCGGCCCCGGATATTTTCTCGGAGAAAATACCGGACTTCAGGCGGACACGAATTCCGCAAAGATCAGTTCTCAGGTTACAATTAATGCACAAGGCACCGTTATCATGGGCATACATTTCCTGCACTCCTTGTATATCAATGCCGATAATGTATCAATAACTCGGTGCAGGATGTACACAACGACCGCAGGCACCTATCCGGTATACATGTATGCTAGAGACAGTATTATCATCAGACAGTGTTTCATTACTCAAGCTGCTAATTATTATTATCACTGCATCGCGGTTCAATCCGGTGCATCACAAATATTTATACAGAATAATTTTATCGAATACCTTGGCGGCAACGCGTCTTACGGATCGCTTGATATCAACGGCACCATAAGCGGCGATATTTCAAATAATGTGATATACGGCGATGTGGACAATGTCAGTGGAGGATTTACATTTAATAATAATATTTTAAGAGGCGGTACATTTAGCACCACCGGTGTTATCCCATATAATAATATCGGTGACGGCACTCAATTTGGCACTTCAAACGGTAATCAGCAAAACGTCAACATGAATTCTGTTTTTGTGGGCACCGGATCCAGCGATGCTAAGTGGCAAGTCGCCGCCGCAGGGCCGGCTGATAATACCGGTTTTGGCGGTGTGGATTGCGGCATGTTTGAGACCAGCCTTGGCTATCAATATATACTTTCAGGTATTCCGGCAGTTCCGAGTATTTATCTTTTCAACACTAATGTGAATGGAAATAATCTCGACGTTAATGTAAATGTAAAATCGAACAATTAAGCCTCATTCCAAATAAGGACAAATAGACATGAAGAAATATTTATTTCTTTGGCTAGTGCTTGTTGGAATCAGAGGCATAACGGCACAGAATATCGTACAAGCGGAATATTTTATTGATATTGATCCGGGCCTGGGTAACGCAACGCCGGTGCCATTCACACCCAATAACGATGTTGCATTAAGTTTTAGCGCGGATATTTCCGGATTACCTAATGGATTTCATACTTTATATTTTCGCAGTAAGGACGTTAACGGCAATTGGAGCGTCCTGCACGCTAAGACCATTTTCACGGCATATGACGATAATACACCCGCGGCGGTGAACCTCGTGCAAATGGAATATTTTATAGACAATGACCCCGGATTGGGGAACGGAACGAGCGTCAGCATAATTCCCGGCACAAACGTCATCAAAAGTTTTTCCATTGATATGGCCGGAATGAGCGGTGGATTCCACACGCTTTTCGTTCGCTCACGCGACGCTAACGGTTTATGGAACGTCGCCCCTGCCAGTGTGTTCTATCGCGCGCCGGACGCCATCGTCGATCCTCTGGCCGACATTGTTAAGATGGAATATTTTATTGATAATGACCCCGGATTCGGCAATGCCGCCGATGTGCCTGTTGTTGCAGGATCGAACGTAACGAAAAGTTTCAGTATTGACATGAACAATGTCAGCGGCGGATTTCACACATTGTACATCCGCACAAAGGATGCTGACGGATCATGGAATGTAGCTCCGGCCAGCGTATTCTATCGCGTGCCGGACGCCATTGTTGATCCGCTCGCAAATATTGTAAAAATGGAATATTTCGTTGATACAGATCCGGGTTTCGGCAGCGCTACAAATGTTGGCATTTCTCCCGGAACGAATATCACGCCCGGCTTTTCGATTGATATGACCGCCGTGAGCGGCGGATTCCATACACTGTATGTTCGCACCCAAGATACCGACGGCCTCTGGAACGTTGCTCCTGCAAGCCCTTTCTACCGTGTGCCGGACGCCATCGTTGATCCTCTGGCCGACATTGTTAAGATGGAATATTTTATTGATAATGACCCCGGATTAGGGTTCGGTAACGACATCCCCGTCACTGCCGGAGCTGACATTACAAAAAGCATAACGCTAGGATTGGCCGGTGTTTCTGGCGGATTTCATACTTTATATATTCGCTCAAAAGACACGGACGGCAACTGGAACCTGCTTCAAGCGAAGGCGTTTTACAAAACGCCTGATGGCCAATCACATACAAGCTCTCCCGTAGTTTCGATAGATTACTATTTTACGAAAGGCGGGACGAATACTTCAAAATATTCTTATACCGGATTTGTTCCGTCTTATGATGTACAGACGACATTCAATCCCTTGTTTGGAGATTTGATGGCCGACAGCACCTATGACATGCACATTTCCGCCAAAGACAGCGCCGGAAACAGCAGCGTACTTTATTCCACGCAGCTGACCATTGATCCATTATGGCTTGTCATTCCAAATAATAACCCCGTTGCCGTCAATGACATTTCTACCGCCACCGCCGGCGCGGCCAAAGTGATATCAGTATTAAACAATGACAGCGACATCGACGGCGACGAACTCACGATCATCTCGGTCAGCACGCCTCTTCACGGCACGGCAGTAAAAAATGCGGGCGATACCACGATCACCTACACCGCGCTGATCACCTACAGCGGAAGCGATCTGTTTACTTACAGCATCAGCGACGGAAAAGGCGGTTTAGATACAGCTACAGTGAGCGTCACAGTTGCTCCGGGCGGAACTCTCACAATCTCAACTTCGGTATTGCAGAATCCTGCATTATCTAAGTATGCTGATTTTTATGTCATCGCCGATACTACTCTCTCAGCCTCTCCGGCGGTCAAATTGTTCGTCGGCAGTGATTCCACTTCCATTGCTATGAGCGCCACATCAAATGTGCGCATATACAAAGGCGCTATCACATTCACCCAGAGCGGGAATTATACGCTGCGCTCACAAGCTACAGCTGTGAACGGAGCCTCTTCCACGGTCTATCACGCGTTTAATGTCGCCTTATCCAAACCAGGATTACTTGCCGTACTTTCTTCACTCAACGGTAAAGCATTGCTGAAAATCGGTTCAAAAGCCGTCAAAGAAGAAACCTACTTTACCGCATTCCAGAATGAAGACGCTCTGGAATTGATCTACGAATTCGGCCCGAAAGCAGTGTTAAATGAGGCGGTAGAACTTACCGTATCCTACGATCCGTCGAACTGGCCGGATGCCGGTAAGCTATTTATCTATCATAAAGAGGGTGATAATTGGACAAGACTCAGAACGCAGGTGTATACCGGCGAACTAAGGGTCAAAGCGAGAGTCGGTGCGCTGGGTAAGTTCAAATTGGGTTACGATGCTTCGTATGAAGGAACTAATATCGTGCCTGCAGTTTTTGCATTGAAGCAGAATTATCCTAATCCTTTCAATCCCTCGACCACGATCACCTATGATGTTCCTGAGGACACGAAACTTAATCTGACGATCTACAACTTGCTTGGACAGAAGGTGAAGACCTTGTATTCCGGAAGCCAGATCGCGGGAAGTTATAAAACGTTATGGAACGGAACCAATGACCGGGGGCAGGCGGTGGCCAGCGGAATTTACTTCTACCGGCTTGAAACACAGAGTTTTATCAAAACACAGAAAATGTTGCTCATCAAATAATGAATAATGATCAATGAGTAATAAAAAAAGACAGTACAACAAAATTGTAAATCATCAATCGTCAATCGTAAATCGTAAAAAATTCTATGAAAAAACTTAATCTTATTTTATTAACCGCAAATATGATCTGGATGATTTCCTGCTCAGGCGCAGATGAATTGGATACTACCTATCAGGACCTGATTGATCAGGGTTGGTTGTTCTTTGATAATGCCCAATATGACAGCGCTCTGTCCCGTTTTACCTCGGCCAGAGATTATAATATCGAACCTTCGGATGCGTACACCGCAAGAGGCTGGTGCTTTATGAAACTGGATAATCTTTCGTCAGCGGCGAGTGAATTCACCATAGCGAGCAGCGCTTTGGATCCTGCGGCTGAACTTTATGCCGGATGGGCATTCACACTGAATGCTCAGAAGAATTACGCTTCATCCAATACCCAAGCTTCTGAGGCATTGCTTGCGGCGCCGAATTGGATATTTCCCCACGCCCTCAACTTAAACGCAGATCACCTCCATTTACTTAAAGCGGAGAATTACTTCGCGCTGGGTGATTACGCCAATAGCCTGCTGGAGGTCAATACACTTACTTCCTTTTCTGTTGATGTCTCCTCATCCGCAGGACAGGCCGCGCTCGCAGCTAAAATAGAACAACTCAAAACAACACTGTGAAGAACTAAATTCGACTATCCAATCTGTGAATAATCAGAGACGCTATATTATTTTTTCACACATGTTGCTGATTCCCATCCTATATAAATAATCATTTACAATATGGTATGAAAATTGTGTATTCATAAACCGGTAATAAAAATCAAGGAGCTGGTT
>JAEUSK010000097.1 GCA_016787925.1 bacterium
GTAGACAATATTATTCTTAAAGGTGAGGTGAACTTATTGTTACCAGGTATATAGATAAGTTGAAGATTAAATTTTCATTCAAGCAGATGCGGGGCATTCCAGAAAAACTGGGTTAGGCCTTTGTTTGTGCCAAACCATACATAATCGCCGTCAATCAATATTTTTTTTACGCGCGCCCCGGCCAATCCGTCCTGGATTCCGTAATAGATCCACTTTTGCTTACGTTTGATGTATCGTAGGACGCCGTTGTTTGTCCCGATCCATAAATTATTTTCATCGGATGTCGCGTCATTGACGCCGGGCAATAAATACTGGGTATTGACTGGAATAGACTCCCAAAACATCCTTACCTTATTGTATCTGATAACGCTTAAGTCGGATGTAAAATAGATGTTTGTTGAATCCTCCGTTAAACCCCTGATCTGTTGATCAAGAAACTGCGAAGGACTGACAGTAAATCCCACCGCATTAAAATGAGAAAATGTATAGTCGGACAACGATACCGCATAGATGCCGTTGCTTGTGCCAAGCCAGATCGTCTTATTGAAGATTAATATTTTAAAGATAGAGACGTTAAATAATGCAGGAATTTCAATTTTAGAGATTACATATTCTTTCTGCTTGGGCCTAACTATGTTTAGCCCCTGCTGTGTTCCTACATACAAGTTGTTGCCTTCCGTTGCTATGGAATATACCGATGGATGATACAAACCGCTATACGTGCCATACGTTGTCCAATAGTCCATTTTGTTGATCCGTTGAACCAAACCTTCATCCGTTCCTATCCAAATATTGTTCTTATCGCTTATCATGCAGTTCACATTTTGCAGTCGCAAGCCTGACCTGAACCCGGAATCGTAATATTTAAAATCATCCTTTTCCTGATTCCATTCTGTGACTCCGGAAACAAAGGAGGAATAGGTTCGTCCATTTGATGAACGAATATTCCCGCCGGTCCACATAGTAATGTCGTCAAAGCACATAGCGGACACGTCCTCCATTGCAAGCCCGTAGTTTAAGGGTTCCGCTAAATAGGAAACGCTGTTTGCCTTCCAGACGCCGGCGCCATAAGTCGTGAGCCATAAATTACCAAGATGATCGTATACAGAAGAAGTGACAGGAAATTTACGAAATTCATTATCCGTAAAAACCTGTTCGTAATCGTCAAATTGAAAACCGGTTTCGGTGTTCGTAAAAATATGAGGCAATTTTCCTTGCGGCACCGCTCGCAAACCGTACCAGGCAACTACGGTTGTTTCGAGTAACGATTCTCGCGCAAACCCAAATAGTGAATTACTGGAAGATAAATAGCCTTTATTAGTTTGAAGCCAAACTTTGCTGCCTTCAAAGCCGATGGAGTGAATTTCTTCATCCAAAAGAATGCCGATTTGAAAATATGTTGCAGTTGTGAATTGTTGAGACACGGGGTTGTAGATTTGCAGACCCTCTCTTGACGCAACCCAAAGAAAGTCGTTTTGCTTTTCAACGGCGACAACTTTGATGTAATTATCCAATAAGCCGTTGCTCGTGGTCAATGGATAATTGAACTGTTTTTTTGTAAAATCATAGCGTAAGACGCCGCCTAAGGTTCCGACATACGCAATTTTATAACTGACTGCAATTGAAGTGCTGTAACGGGTCGCAGAAAAAGTAATCCAGTCGCCCGGCCTGTAGTTGAGTTGATAGTATATTTTTTCTACATCTTTTTTGGTTTGGGAATAAAGAAAGGCCGTAGAATTGGCAACTAGGAGCCCAAAAACGACACAATACTTAAGCATAGTTTTCATGGTGTTGACAATATCAATTGTAAACGTTTGTGTGCATCATCTAAGGCTTGTTTAGCCGTTTTCTTTTTGTATATAGCATACTCTATTTCATCCTCAATCACGGTTTCGATTTTTATCCAATGCGAATGAATAGGGGATGGACGGGACGTCTGTAACTGTTCAAATAGAATTTTTTCTATAGGTTTTCCCTCGTAATAGGAGTCATTGTCTAAAGCTTTTGATGCCGGAAGCGTGACTTTTGAAACACCGCAAAGCTTTAGAGCGTTCTCCTTTTTCATCAGGAAACGTATGAATTCGACGGCGCTGTCTTTTTTTGTAGATTGTTTATTTATTACGAGATATTCACCGCCAAAAAACGAGAACGAGCGTTGATCTTTCTTACTTTGTGGAAACATTATCGCGCCGTAATTCAGCCCCGGATTCTGATCAGCGATTTTTTTAATAAGCCATCCTCCTGAAAATACAAATCCTATGAGGCCTTGGGCAAACTTATCATCCAGGCTTTTTTGGCTTTCCAACAATCCATATTCACATAATTTTAAATAATATTCGAGCGCTTCAATATTCTCTTGTGAATTAATAACGGAAGTCTTTTTATCCGGAGACAACACCTCGCCT
>JAEUSK010000102.1 GCA_016787925.1 bacterium
GATCCGGTTCTATTTCTTGAACATAAAGGGCTTTACCGTCAAGGTTTCGCGCAGAGTCCTGAACCCAACGCGGATTACTTATTACCGTTTGGCAAAGCCGCCGTCAAGCGTGAAGGTGAAGACCTCACTATCGTGACGTATGGGATGATGGTGTCGAAATCAATCAACGCTGCAAAAGTTGCAGAAGAAAAACACGGCATCAAAACGGAAGTGATCGATCTCCGGACCATTGTTCCACTCGATATGAACACGGTTATAGACTCCATCAAGAAAACAGGAAAATGCCTCGTGGTGCACGAGGATTGCGAATTCGGCGGATTCGGCGGCGAGATCGTGGCGCAGATCATGCAGCAGGGATTCGAATATCTCGACGGCCCCGTCCGGCGTGTGGCTGCAAAAGATTCACCCATTCCATACAACTGGTTCCTCGAAGAAGTCATTCTGCCGCAGGATCAGAACATCGTTCAAGCCATTGAGGAATTGGCGAAGTATTAGGTCGGCAGTTCGGTTTCTAAGTGCTATAGAGAACAGCTAGATGGACTTATCTGTTTCATTTGCACTTTTGAAACATTTTGATCTGCAATGCGTAGCAGTTGATCGTTGTTCATAATAATTACTAAACACATCTTGAACGATCGAACTATGACTGCCGTGGAAATTGCCCTATCGCGTCATAACGCAATAAAATTGTTTTGGCTTATTTCCTTATGGCTTATCCCCTCCTGCGTCATGGCCCAGCAATATGAATTCAGCGGGCTTGTGACTAATCTCGAAACGGGTGAAGCGGTTCCGGGTGCGAATGTCATTATTACTGGAACCTCGCGCGGCGCATCAACAAATCATTCCGGACAATTCAGACTATGGCTGGACAGCGGCAGCTACAAGATCAAAATCAGTTGCATCGGGTATTTCACAGATACGGTCACAGCCAACCTCAATAAGTCAGACGTTCACGCACGTATCCAATTGAGAGAGACACCTCTGGAAATTGAAGGCTTGACGGTAGTTGCCGGCGTGGATAATCCGGCTCTATTAGTAATAAAAGAAGCGGTTCAAAAAAAGAAAGAATATCTTTCCCGCATTCAGCGCTATCGGTTTGATGCTTATACAAAAACCGTTTTGAAAATTCGCAGTAAAAAAGATATCAAAGATTCAATTACGGGAAAAAAAGAGACAAGGATTGACACGCCTATTGTTGGGATTACTGAAACTCAAACACGCGGGTATTGGCAAGCCCCGAATGCATACAAGGAAGTTATCACAGCGCGAAAACAAACAAAAAATTTTGCTGAAGCGCAAAACCTTTTTTCGGTCGGCGACATTGTCAACCTGAATGATGACGTCATCCATGTTGATCGCTACTCGATCGTAGGGCCAACAGCGCCTAATTCGATGAACTATTATGATTACCGGCTCCTGACAAGCACTTGGTTGGATACAGTCCGCATCTACCGAATTCGCATTACACCAAAAAGCAAAAATGTGCCTTTGATGGATGGTATCATCAGTATTGCCGAAGGGTCTTTTGCGGTCGTGGAGGTCGACGTAAAAATTAACGAAGCTATGGACGGCACTATGCAACAAGTGCACTGTCGTCAACAATTTGAGATATACGAGCATGAATTTTGGATGCCGATTCGCCTGGACTACCGCTTCATACTACAAATAGATTTACCGCTATATCCGCCGATTTTCGTAGAAAGTTCTTCCATTCTGCAGAATTATGAAATTAACACGCCTATTCATGAAATCGTTTTTGACGAAAATAGGCTAACCGTAGACGCTCGAGCGGACCAAATAACTGATTGGTCCAAGTATCAGTCGTTTCCGCTATCAAATGCAGAAGTAAGGGCTTACCGGAAAATTGACTCAGTCATGAGCAAGCCCATGACAAAAATTATTGCAGGAGCGATGCAGTCTCCCATTTGGATTCAGCAGGTCTTTGATAAGTCCTATTTGACCGAATTTTCCGATTTGTACCGATTTAACCGTGTAGAAGGCAACTTCGTTGGAATTGGTTTATCGTCCAAACAAGAATGGCCTTTAACAAAAATAGGCGTTAAATTCGGTTATGGGTTTGCGGAAAGAAAGTGGACTTATGACATCTCGGCGAAACAATTATTATGGAACAAGCTTTTCTTTTTACGCGGTGACATATTCAATAAAGTCGCTTTCACGGAAGACCCTGATATTTACAGCACAAACAACATAACGTACGGCAGCTTACTGTATCACACTGACTATCGCGATTACTACCGAACAAAGGGGTTTGCAGGCGTATTGGGATTTAACCCCGCGCGCGAATGGACACTGTCTGCAGGATATCAAGATGAACATCAGCGGAGTTTGACCAATAACTCCGAGTTTAGCATTTTTGCCAGGAACAAATTTTTCCGGTTCAATCACCCGATCGATGAGGGCACTCTGCGCACCGTCGCGGCTTCGGCTGAATATGATTCGCGCCAGTTTATCAATGCAGGATGGATTAAAACACAATCCATCAGTCAAAATTCATGGTGGGTTCGCATTGAGGCTGAGCGGTCAGCGCCGTCGTTTAACGGCGATTTTGATTTCGCCCGATACATGATTACCGTGCAAAGACATCAGCTGACCGTCGGTTCATTTTACTCTGATTTCTATGCAAAAGGCGGATGGGCTACAGGAAAGGACATACCCGTACAAAAATTATTTTTCCTTGAAAGTTCATATAACGGCCAGTCCGAATTTGGGACGTTGAGAACTTTGAGCATCAATGAACGGTATGGAAAACGCGCTGTTTCAGTTTGGGTTGAACACCATTTTGGCAATACCTTGTTTAAATTGCTATCTATTCCGTATTTGAAGACAAGTAGTTTGGACCTTATGGCCCTGCATGGAATAGGTTGGACTGCAGGAACCGATTCGTCGGTGAGCTACTCGAGGACCACCGAAAAGAAACCGCTGTATGAAGCGGGTTTTGGAGTAGGCCACATGTTTTTTCGTCTGGATATGATGTGGCGTATTACGCATCGCAGAGAGCACGCATTTGCCATTCGCTGGAGTTCCGCGCTGTTTTGATCGGCGAGTGACGAGAGTGAATAGAATCTTCATGTGACACAAGTATTTGTCATCATATTTTTCCGCATAAAGGAAGATCTAACAACTTACAAAAGAAAAAAAGCTATGGCTGAGCATCCGATTTTGACTATCGATAATGTTGTAAAACGCTTCAACGGCATTTCGGCGGTTGACCAGATCAGCTTAACCATTCCTCCTAAAACGATATTCGGCCTTCTTGGCCCGAACGGCGCCGGTAAAACAACGCTAATCCGTATGATCACTCAGATCACAATGCCGGACGAAGGGCGAATTTCGTTTAAAGGCGAAAAACTTAATACGATGCATGCGGAGGAAATCGGTTACCTTCCGGAAGAGCGCGGCTTGTATAAACAAATGAAAGTCGGCGATCATATTATCTATCTTGCGCAATTACGAGGCCTGACTGCGGCCGATGCCAATAAGAAGGTCCGGGCCTGGTTCGAAAAATTTGAGATCAGCGATTGGTGGAACAAAAAAATCGAAGAGCTTTCCAAAGGCATGCAGCAGAAAGTGCAATTCATCGCCACGGTCGCGCACGAGCCGGAACTTTTGATCTTCGATGAGCCTTTCACCGGTCTCGATCCGATCAATGCCGACCTGATCAAAGATGAAATTTATCAACTAAAAGAAAAAGGCGCGACTATCATTTTTTCGACGCACCGCATGGAACAAGTAGAAGAGATCTGTGACGCTATTGTTTTGGTCAATAAGGGTAAAAAAATTCTTGACGGCGGCGTAAAACAAATCAAGCAGCAATTTAAGAAGAACATCTACAAAGTAACATTTGAAGGTGCTTTGCCGGTCATTCAGCATCCGGATTTTAATGTGATTAAAAGTTCTGAGGAAGAATTACTCATTCAAACTACGCCGCATAATAAGCCAAACGAACTGCTGACTTTTCTGATGGATAAAATCGAAATACATTCGTTTCAGGAACTTCTGCCATCGCTCAATGAAATTTTCAAAGAACAAGTAACCCGGGACGGCCATGAATAAATTATTACTCATCATCCAACGCGAATATCTCAGCCGCGTTACAAGAAAATCGTTTATACTTACCACGCTTCTGGTGCCCCTCGGCCTTGCTATTTTACCGGCTATCATCTTTTTTGTGGCCCGTTCCACCGATGCAGATCGCGTCGCAGTCGTGGATGACAACGGCCTTTTTGCGAATAAATTCAACAACTCTCGTTTGATCACTTTTGAATTTGAAAATCAGCCGATTGAAAGTCTTAAGCAAAATTATAAGGAGAAAAAATACGACGGTATTCTGTATATCCCAAAATTAGATATGGAAAATCCGAAAGGCATACGATATTACTCCAGCCGAAGCCTGGGTTTTAATGCAAGTTTTTATCTCCAGAGCGAACTCTCACGCGAGATCGAAAAATTAAGGCTCAACAAAGCAGGCCTCGACGAAAAATTCATTGAGAACCTCAAATCTAAAATGTCGATTGAAACCATCATACTAAGCGAGGAAGGTGAAAAATCGGACAATAAGGTGGTTGCGCTCGTCACCGCATTTATTATGGGAATCATTATCTATATCACGCTGATCATTTACGGCGTTATGGTGATGAACGGCGTCGTTGAAGAAAAAGCTAACCGCATTATGGAAGTTATCGTTTCCTCGGTTCAGCCTTTTCAAATGCTGATGGGAAAAATTCTGGGTATCGCAGCCGTCGGCTTAACCCAGTTGGCCGGCTGGATCATCATAAGCGTTGTTCTTGGGCAAGTTGCATTTGCGGTATTCGGCGGGCAATTGAGCAACGTTCAAGCCGACACCCTTACGCAGAGCGGAATTAATGCGCGTGATGCCGAAGCTATGGCCGTATTTATGAAAAATATCGACAGCATCAATTTTACTGAGTTATTTGTCTTGTTCATTTTTTATTTCTTCGGCGGCTATTTATTCTATGCTTCCCTGTATGCGGCAGCCGCTTCCGGCGCCAACGATCCCGGCGACGTGCAGTCTTTGTCATTTCCTGTTACCATTCCCATCATCATCGCCTTTTTTATTTTGCAAATTGCGGTCAATGATCCGAATGGCGCAGTTGCCTTCTGGGGTTCGCTGATCCCTTTCACTTCTCCTATCGTCATGCTTGGGCGGATTCCTTTCGGCGTACCGATTTGGCAAACGGTATTATCTATGGCGTGCCTTATTGCCGGATTTTTATTTACCACGTGGATTGCCGCAAAAATTTATCGTGTCGGAATTTTGATGTACGGGAAGAAAGTGACGTTGAAGGAATTGGGGAAATGGGTGTTTTATAAAGGGTGATTTAATATTTTTTTTCCCGCTAATTTCGCAGATTTACGCAGAAACTATTGCGGAAATTTGCGGTATCTGCGGGAACATTTTCCTTTATGTTTTATCCGTTTACTTTCGTATATTGCTTCAGATTAACCCACAAAAACATTCCAACCATATAGGAGAAACCATCATGAAAAAAATGTATCTGTCTCTTTTGGTGTTGCCAGCCGTTTTGTGGATCAGCGCCTGCGGCGGAAGCACCAAGGGAGTGATCAACGCAGAGAATAACAAAGTTGTGAAAAACGAAACGCTGAAAGCCGGTGAATTCTATCAATACGAGATTGTCATTGAGGACAAAATGAACGCGATCTCGATCGAAGGCGAGTGGCGAGTGCTGGACGGCGGCGATCGCAAGGCCAAAGTATTCGTGATGGACGAGGAGAATTTCCTGAAATTTGACAAAGGCGAACAGTTCAAAAATTATTATTCTTCCGGAGAGAAGATCAGCGATAATTTCAAGATCCGGCTCGTGGGCAAATACAAAACAGCCAAAACATTATACTATTTGATTTTTGACAATCCTTCCGAAGACGACGACAAAAAGGTCGAATTCAAACTCCTCATGGATTACGAATGGGGCGAAGGAACCCGTTAACAAATCTGCTATTATATAAAGCCTGACGGTATCTATCGTCAGGCTTTTTTTATACCGTTGCTTTTTTCGGCCGCTTTCTCTACATTTCTGCGTTTTAATTAACGAATTATTTTACCCTCGGAATACATTTTATCATGATCAAACGCGCGCTCATCAGCGTCTCAGACAAAACCGGGATTGTTGAATTAGCCAAAGCCCTGCACGGCTTAGGTGTTGAAATTATCTCCACCGGCGGAACTGCCACGGCTCTGCAAACGGCCGGAATTCCGGTCATAAAAATTTCCGACGTCACGTCTTTTCCGGAAATGATGGACGGCCGTGTTAAGACTCTGCATCCCAAAATTCACGGCGGATTATTGGCCCTCCGAAATAATGCCACGCACATGGAAGAAGCAAAAAAACACGACATCGAGATGATCGATATGGTCGTCGTCAATCTCTATCCATTCGAAGCCACGATCTCTAAACCGGGCGTTCATCTGGAAGAAGCCATCGAAAATATTGACATCGGCGGCCCCTCGATGATCCGTTCCGCTTCCAAAAATTATAAAGATGTAGTCGTGCTGGTTGATCCCTCAGATTATACCAAAACGCTTGACGAACTCAAATCCGGAGGCAATGTCTCGCAGGAAACACGGTTCAACCTGATGGTCAAGGCGTTTGAACATACTGCACGCTACGACGGCATTATTTCAACTTATTTCGGCGGGAAGCGCGATGCCGGGCTGCAAGAATTTCCGGAATCGTTATCAGTCAACCTGAAGAAGATCCAGCATTTGCGATACGGCGAAAATCCGCATCAGCAGGCTTCGTTCTATTCATCCGCCGCGCAGACGAAGAAATTTTACGAACAGCTTCATGGCAAAGAACTCTCGTACAATAACATCATTGATCTCGACGCCTGCGTGCGTATCGTTTCCGATTTTGACCAACCGTGCTGCGTGATCATTAAACATACCAACCCATGCGGTATCGCCGTTCACAATGACCTGCATATCGCGTATCAAAATGCCCGTGCTACCGATCCCGTATCGGCCTTCGGCGGCGTTATTGGTTTTAATAATAAAGTTACCGCGAAGATCGCGCAGGAGATCGGCGACGTCTTTGTTGAAGCCGTGATCGCGCCGGATTTTGATGGCGAAGCCTTGTCGATCATGGGAAAAAAGAAGAATATCCGCCTGATCAAATATAATTTTACTGAATCAAAAAAGGCGGCCGCGCAACTTCCGGAAATCAAAAAGGCATTTGACGGCTATCTCGTTCAGCATAGCGATAATCATCTCGTCAATTTTTCTGACCGGTCGCAGTGGAAAGTCGTTACCAAACGCCAGCCTACCTTGGACGAAATGCATGCCCTGGAATTCGGTTGGCGCGTAGTCAAACATGTCAAGTCCAACGCGATCGTCTATGCCTCGAAAGACCGTACTCTGGGCATCGGCGCCGGACAAATGTCGCGTGTAGATTCCGCCGAGATCGCCGTTATGAAATCGAAAAATTCTAAACTCGATCTCAGAGGTTCTGTTATCGCTTCGGATGCGTTTTTCCCGTTTCGTGACGGTATTGACGCCGCCGCCAAAGCCGGCGCTGTCGCGGTGATACAGCCGGGCGGCTCGGTTAAGGATCAGGAAGTTATCGATGCGGCCAACGAACATAATATGACCATGATTTTCACATCGATTCGGCATTTCAAACATTAATTTTCATCGGAGCTTGTTCTGCTTATGGAATTCTTCAATATTTTCAACAACGAAATCGCCATAGACCTCGGCACTGCGAATACCTTGGTTTATGTGAGAAACAAAGGCGTCGTGATCAACGAACCGTCCATCGTTGCCATCAATAAACGAAGCAACAAGCTCATAGCCATCGGGCAGGAAGCCAAAGAAATGATGGGGCGCACGCATGACGAAATCGTGGTGGTGCGGCCGCTGAAAGACGGCGTCATTGCTGATTTTGAAATGACCGAGCTCATGCTCCAGGAATTTATCCGCAAAGTCAGCCCGGCGCGTTTTATGGGTAAACGTGTCGTGATAGGCGTCCCCGTCGGTATTACGATGGTGGAACAACGCGCCGTTCGGGATTCAGCCGAACATGCCGGCGCGAAAGAAGTATATCTCGTTGCCGAACCTATGGCGGCTGCGATCGGAGTCGGGATTGATATAACGGAGTCCAAGGGCAGTATGATCATGGATATCGGCGGCGGCACAGCAGAGATTGCCGTCATCGCTCTCAGCGGTATTGTTTGCGATCGATCCATCCGCAACGCCGGCGATGAACTCACCAAAGCGATCGTTCAATATTTTCGCATTCAGCATAATCTTCTGCTCGGCGATCAAACTGCCGAAGAGATTAAGTGCACGATCGGTTCTGCCGTACCGCTTCCTAAAGAACTCACCATGGAAATCAAAGGGCGCGATATCGTTTCCGGTATTCCCCGCACGCTCGCAACCGACTCCGCGGAAGTCCGTAAAGCGCTGAACGAACCTATTTCCAAGATCATTGAAGGAACAAAAAATACGCTGGAGCGGACGCCTCCTGAATTGGCCTCGGATATTCTCGACCGCGGCATCGTTTTGACCGGCGGCGGCGCGTTGATCAAGGGTTTAGACGAACGCATTAAAAAAGAAACCGGATTACCGGTTATTGTTGCTGAAGACCCTCTCACGGCGGTTGTTCGCGGTGTCGGTATCGTGCTTGAAAATTTGTCCAAATATCAACAGGTGATCCTGAAAGCAAAAAAATATTAACCGATGTTTTATCTGCCGACAAACCTCTTCGGAAAAGATTTAAAGAATCCTATGGTCCTTCCTGATAAAAAGTAAGAAAGGGCCGGTATGTTTTGGAAGTTAAAAAATTTTCTGGACGGTTTTTATCAGATCATCGATGTTTATAAAAACCATTTTGTTTTTCTTTTCCTCATTATTATTTCCGCGATCTTACTTCAGACAAATACCAATCCGCAAATTACCTATTTCAGACAACGTGCTATTTACGTGTCCGCGCTGATCGGTGAGCAGTTGGGCCGTATTCCCCGTGTGTGGCAATACGAAGATGAAAACCGTACGTTAGAGCTGCAGAACACTGAATTGGCCAAACGTAATATTGTATTGGAAGATGCTTATCTCGAAAACATCAAGCTCAGGCAGATGTTAAAATTCAAGGACCGTTTTCCGCTGAACACGATCCCTGCGCACATTATCATGAAAGCGCCCGACCCGAATCTCAGCACGATCACCCTCGATAAAGGCCGCGATGACGGCGTGCGCGAGTATCAAAACGTTATTACCGACCGGGGTTTGGTCGGAATTATTACTCACGCGGAAGACCGGTACTCGGTTTGCCAAATCATGCTGGACAAGACCTTCCGTGCAGCTGCAAAAATCCAGCGTACCCGTCTCAGCGGTATCGTTCTATGGCAAGGATTGCCGAATGAAGTCGGGTTTTATGGCGTGCTGAAAAATCTGGATGTGCGAGTGGGCGATGTCGTCCTGACATCCGAATACAGCGAGTTCTTTCTTCCGAATTTCCGGGTCGGTATTGTCAATGAAATAAATAATGAGATCGAGGGTATTTTCAAAAACATTCACGTGAAAACAAGCGTCGACTTTGACATGATAGAAGACGTGTTTATCGTAACGGATACCACAAAAGCTTCATCCGTTAGAATCGGTTTTGAAAATTATTTCTTCGGAAATGAATAATACGTTCGATTCAGTACAGGTATAATCCATGCGGCGCAAAAGAAATCAATTGATCCTTAGTCTAACGCTTACAGCTTTGGTTTTTTATTTTCTGCAGATCACTTTTATTAATACGTTCTTATCAATTGGGCACAGCACTCCGGACTTACTTTTGATATTGACTTTATTCGTGGGTATACGGTTGGGCCAGATCAGCGGATCTCTTTTCGGTTTTCTGGCGGGTCTTCTGCAGGACGTTTTGATCGGTTTTTACGGATTAAATGCTTTATGTAAAACCATTATCGGTTTTTCTGTAAAATATTTTAGAACAGAAAAAGTATTATTAGTCGAAAAATATTATTTTCCAATAGTAGTGTTTTTTAGTTCACTCGTTCATAGTGTTCTCTTTTTTGGTTTTCAGTCATTGGACGCCGATTTAAATTTTTATACGCTTTTTATGAATTACGGCGTTCCAAATGCGTTGTACAGCGCAGTCATGGCATTTACTTTATGGCTATTTACGCCCAACGCATTTCTTGATTTTATCAACTATGATGCGAAGCACGAATATTAATCAATCCTTTGGATTATGAATCCACGCTCAATTATTTTCTCCATATTTCTCGGAGCAGTCTGGCTGATACTCTTGAGCCGGTTATTTTATCTGCAGGTAGTTAATTCCGATTACTTCGCCGCGCGTGCAGAAAATAACGCTACCAAGATGATAGACCAGATCCCGGCCCGCGGATTGATTTTTGATCGATACGGAAAACTGATCGTTGAGAACCAGCCTACGTTTTCTATCCAAATTACGCCTGCCGAGTTTGACACTAACAGTTCATCTGAGTTTGAATACCTTGCGCAAAGGCTCAATATATCGCCTGCTGAGATTCGCCGTAAAATCAAAGGCGTCTGGCCGTATACACCCGTTACCATAAAGGAAAACGTCGATTTCATGCTGATTGCAAAGCTGGAAGAAGAAATGGTAAAACACCCCGGCGTGCATTTCAAAGTAGATATTCACCGTATCTATTCTCCGGATATCACGATGCCGCATGTCATCGGGTACCTTAATCAGATTACCGAGCAAACCATCGGTTACTTCAAAACCGGTGATTTTGCCGATACCGATTATAAAATCGGCGAACGGACGGGAGCTGCGGGAATCGAAAAATTCTACGAGATTGAATTGCGCGGACAAAAGGGCTACCACGAACTCCAAAGTGATTCCAAAGGCAGAGTCGTCAAGGACCTTGGTATAGTTAAACACCCAACCGACGGATATAATCTTTACCTAACCATTGATCTTGAATTCCAGCGATTTGTTGAAACAGCAATGGGGCAAAATAAAGGTTCGATCATTGTCGTGGACGTACGAACGGGCGAAATTCTGGCTGCAACGAGTAAACCGGACTACAACATACGCTGGTTTGTCGAAGGCATCAGCCATGAGCAGTGGAAAGAATTAAATGAAAATCCTGATAAGCCGATGTTTAATCGCATTGTACAAAGCGGTTATGCGCCGGGCTCCACTTTCAAAATGATAACGGCTATTGCCGCGCTGGAAGAAGGCCTGGCAACACCGGAAACGTACATCGAATGCAAAGGAGTGTATCTGCTCGGCGGAAACCGCTTTCGCTGCTGGAACTGGACGGGACATGGCCATATTAATATGCAGAATGCGATTACTCATTCCTGCGACGTTTATTTCTATACTCTTGCATGGGAATTGGGTATAAACAAGCTGGCAAAGTACGCACGGATGTTCGGACTGGGTGAAATAACCGGCGTTGATTTGCCTAATGAAAAGAAGGGAAATGTTCCTACAACTGATTTTTTTGACAGCCGGTACGGAAGAAATAATTGGAAATCCGGCACCGTCGTAAATCTGGGAATAGGACAGGGTGAAATTTTAGTTACGCCGGTTCAAATTGCGCAATACATTACAATCCTTGCCAATTCAGGAAAATATCAGCAGCCGCATTTTGTGCGTTATGCTGAAGATCAGGAGGGTATTCGTAAAGTCGTTTATCCGATCAAAAGTGTACCGGTCAAACCGGACTACATTGATCTCATGCGGCGCGGGATGTGGGCGGTTGTCAACACATTTGAAGGAACCGGCAAACGCGCCTGGATCAAATGGCAGGCTGCAGGTAAAACTGGAACGTCGGAAAATGTGCATGGAAACTATCACGGCTGGTTCGCCGGATTCGCTCCGTATTATGACCCGGAAATTGCCGTCGTTGTCATTATGGAAAATGGCGGGGAAGGCTCTGAGGTTGCGGCGCCTATGTCTGCCACCGTGATGAACTATTATTTTAATTATATTCGAGGAAAGAAGGCGTTCGATCCTTCGGACCTGAAAGAAAAACAGTTCCAGTCATTACGGAATGCGCAGCTTATACCTTAATCAATATTTATGGTAGTTGAAAAAATAAAAAATTTCCTGAGCGACCTGGATTATTTCTTACTGATCCCTGCCCTCTTGCTATGCGGCATTGGACTATTGTGCATTTACAGCGCCACCGTCAGCGGAAGTTCCGAGCTCCAGTTCAATTTCACAAAACAATTAATTCATTTTGCCATAGGCCTGCTTCTCATGTTTCTTGTCATACTCATACCGATTCGTTTGATTGACGGCGCTGCCATTTTGCTGTACACGATCACGGTAATACTACTTATTCTGGTGCTTGCGACCGGTTCTGTCCGTTACGGCGCGCAGCGTTGGTTTGCACTCGGGCCATTCAGCCTCCAACCTTCGGAAATCGCCAAAATAGCAACGATGATCTGCATTGCCCGTATGCTTGCTTTAAGCCGTGTCAATCCTGCGCATGTAGCAAATATTTTTATCACATTCTCTCTAACGCTTATCCCGATGTTTCTGGTCATGAAGCAGCCGGATCTTGGAACGGCTCTGTGCATCGGTTGTATTGCCCTGCCGATATTATACTGGCACGGCATTTCGTTGTTTTCCATTTTTGTCATGTTTTCCCCCATTGCCACCGTATTAGTTCATATCGGATCAGGATACAGTTTCGAAGCTTTTATACTGACCTTATTTGTCATTTTGATGATATTATACTTTTCAAAACGAAAGACCGGCATCATTCTGGCCGTGTTTGCATTAAATATTATCGTCGGACTTTCATCTGAACCGCTGTGGGATTCTCTCAAAGACTATCAAAAAGAACGAATTTTGAATTTTATTGAGCCGGAGCGGGATACGCAGGGCAGCGGTTACCAGGTTCGTCAGTCGAAGATCGCCATCGGCGCGGGAGGTTTTTCAGGAAAAGGACTAATGGAGGGAACGCAAACGCAGTTAAAATTTCTGCCGGAACAACATACCGATTTTATTTTCTCGGTTATAGGAGAGGAGTTTGGTTTTATCGGCGCCGTTGTATTGTTGACCTTGTTTGGAATCATGATCTTCAGGTTAATTCTCATCGCCGATGTCGTAGACGACAAGTTTGCCAGTTTGACGCTGATAGGGATAGCTACATTGTTTTCGTTTCAGGTCATGGTTAATATTGGAATGACGACGGGAATTATGCCCGTGACGGGAATACCGCTCCCATTCCTGAGTTATGGCGGAACGGCATTGTGGACTAACCTGTGCCTGATGGGCATCGCGTTGAATATTTCCATGAGAAAAAAAGTTTACGACATACATTAACCGTAATTTTACATCCGGAATTATGATCAAAGCCGTCATTTTCGACCTTGACAATACGCTCGTCAATTTTATTGCCATGAAGAAACGCGCAATTACGGCGGCGGTAGAGGCTATGGTCGATGCAGGCCTGGAGCTGCCGCAAGAAGAGATAGATCAGAAAATATGGAAGATTTATGACGAGCGCGGCTTCGAACACCAAAAAGTTTTTGACGACCTGCTGGAAAATATGTTCGGCAAGATTGATCACAAGATACTCGCAAGCGGAATTGTCGCTTACCGTCAGGCGCGCGAGGCGTCACTTGTAACTTATCCGCACGTTTCCTCGACGTTGATCGAATTGACCAAAAGAGGATTCAAACTTGCCGTCGTAAGCGACGCGCCTACGCGGGAAGCCTGGCTGCGCTTGTGTTATCTTAAACTGCATCACGTTTTTGACGCCGTGGTGACTTACGAGGATACGTTTGAACGAAAACCACATCCGGCGCCATTTAGAAAGGCTTTGTCATTACTTAAGGTAGAGGCCCAAGAAACTCTGATGATAGGCGACTGGGCGGAGCGCGATATGCTCGGCGCAAAGCAGCTTGGCATGAAAACCGTCTTTGCGCGGTACGGCGATATTTTTGACACTAAAGAACCGGGCGCCGATTATGAGATCAACGACATTAGCGAACTATTGAATATCCTTGAAAAAGAAAACGGAAAAGAATGAAATTTAGCTTTTTTGCCGCACTATCCGTCGCCCTGTTTCAATTCCTTTTCAATTCCTGCTCTCCCGTATCCTATCTGGATAATCGCCAGCCCTCCGACCTCATTTTCCAAAAAAGTGTTTACGGCGGCATTACGGCGCTTGTTGGAACGGAACTGAGCGCGCCGAGTTTTAGCCTGTATGCGGACGGAACTGTTATTTACTATCAATACATCGACGGCAAACGCAAATTCGTTTCCTCCCGACTGCCAAAACGCGAATTTTTTGTTGTATACAATTGGATTGAGAAGAGCCTGTTGCCTGCAACGGGACAAACCGCAAAGCTGGACGGAGCGGTTGTAACAGAGTTTTACTTCAACTCACGAACCATAACTATAGAAGGCCTGGGCTTTATTCAGGGATCAGCACAGTTCGACTCGCTTCATGAATTCAGCAAACAAATAGACCAACTCATTTTCAAGAAGTCAAAAAAATATTACGCCAGACAAATTGTTCTGTATGTAAAGCGGCTCTCCGGCGGCGATATCGGGTCATGGCCGGAATGGAAAATAAGTGAGGTTGGATTGGACTCTATTTATCAGAAAGAGGTTAGTTTTTACGAACCCAATGTGAAGGAAAATAGCCTTATTATCGAAGGAGACATAGCAGTCAAAGTTCAGAAAGTTGTCGAGCAAACGAGCATTTATCAGAAATTTTCATTTCGAGGGCGGATCTATGCCGTTGGATACAAGCCTATGCTTCCGTAATCCCTATTGACAAAGCCTTAATCAATGTATAAATTGTACCGGTTGCTCACGACATATGATCCCGAAACCACGACTTACTTATTCTGAGGCCGTTTTCGATTTGAATAGACCTTCAAGATGTAGCCGTGGATAATTTCGAATACACTATTCGGAGGTATCCATGAAAATATTTTTTATTTCCATCACTGCATTTATACTCTTGTCTTA
>JAEUSK010000150.1 GCA_016787925.1 bacterium
AAAAAAATACTTACTATTCCGATGAAGGAGAATGATTATGCAAGTTCCGCCGTATGTAAAAAACAAAAAATTAGTGGATTGGGTTCAGGAAACCGCAGAACTCTGTAAACCCGATAATGTGTACTGGTGCGATGGCAGCCAGGAAGAATACGATCGCTTATGTGAAGATCTCGTGAAAAGCGGCACGTTTAGAAAATTGGATCCCAAAAAGAAGCCGAATAGTTATCTCGCATTTTCTGATCCCGGCGATGTCGCCCGCGTGGAAGATCGTACGTTTATCTGCAGTAAACGAAAAGACGATGCCGGCCCGACCAATAACTGGATGGACCCGAATGAAATGAAAAAGAAACTGCATGGATTTTTTGATGGCTGTATGAAAGGGCGAACGATGTACATTATCCCGTTCAGCATGGGGCCATTGGGATCGAAAATCGCGCATATCGGTTTCGAAATTACCGATTCTGCGTATGTCGTGGTTAACATGCGCATCATGACGCGCATGGGCAAAAAAGTGGTTGAAGTTTTGGGTGACGGCCATTTTGTGAAAGCGCTGCACTCCGTCGGCGCGCCGCTGGCGCCCGGACAGAAAGATGTGACCTGGCCGTGCAACAAAGAAAAATATATTGTTCATTTTCCAGAGGAACAGTCCATCATGTCGTACGGCAGCGGTTACGGCGGAAATGCCTTACTCGGGAAGAAATGTTTTGCATTGCGTATTGCATCCGTCATGGCGAGAGATCAGGGTTGGCTCGCAGAACACATGCTCATTCTGGGCGTTCAGCCGCCCAAAGGCGAAAAGACATACGTAGCTGCCGCTTTCCCAAGTGCGTGCGGTAAGACGAATTTCGCCATGCTTATTCCCCCAAAGGAATTTGACGGCTGGAAGATCACGACTATTGGCGACGACATAGCATGGATTAAGCCCGGGCAGGATGGACAACTCTATGCGATCAACCCGGAAGCGGGTTTCTTCGGCGTTGCTCCCGGAACCAATGAGAAAACTAATCCGAACGCCATGGCGTCTCTTACAAAGAACGCGATTTTTACGAATGTCGCGCTCACAGCCGATGGCGACGTATGGTGGGAAGGTTTGACGGACAAGGCTCCTGCAGGACTGACGGACTGGCATGGCAAACCCTACGATCCTGCCGCAGGTAAACCCGCGGCGCATGCGAACGCGCGTTTTACCGCTCCGGCTTCTCAATGTCCTTGCATCGATAACGAGTGGGAGAATCCGAAAGGCGTTCCGATCAAAGCCTTTATTTTCGGTGGACGCAGAGCGACAACCGTTCCGCTGGTGTATCAGGCGGTTAACTGGAACTTCGGCGTTTATCTTGCAGCAACGATGGGCTCGGAAACGACCGCTGCCGCTGCCGGCGCGACCGGGCAAGTTCGCCGCGATCCATTCGCGATGCTCCCGTTTATGGGCTATCATGCCGCAGATTATTTCACGCACTGGCTCAATTTCGGACGAAATATTCCCAACCCGCCCAGAATATTCGGCGTCAACTGGTTCCGCAAGAATGACGAAGGAAAATTCCTGTGGCCGGGTTATGGAGATAACATGCGGATCCTAAAATGGATTGTGGAACGCGTGCAGGGAAAAGCATTTGCAATTGAAAGCCCGCTCGGATGGATGCCGCGATACGAGGATATTGACTGGACCGGGATGAAATACAGTCCGGATGATTTCAATAAAGTGATGTCCGTTGATCGGGAAAAATGGAAAGAAGAAATTCACGGGCACCAGGAACTATTCACAAAACTCTATGATAAACTTCCAAAGGAGTTTATCTGGATGCGTGAATTAATACTCTCGAGCTTATGGCGCTCACCTGAAAAATGGGAATTGGCCCACGAGTAATTGAATAACAGAGCAAGTATAATAAAAGCGTCACACTGAGTCAGTCGAAGTGCGGCGCTTTTTTATTTTTACTATAATAGTCAATGGTATTATTTCCCCTTAGTAAAGGGGGTGTAAAGAGCACGAATACGCAAGAAATGAAAAAGATATAACCGGAAACATATAATAATAAAGTGAAAACAGGTTAAACGTTTTTGTTTAGTGTTTGATATTTTTTATTATCCCAACTCACTTCTAAATACTCTTCAATCCTCTTTCAAAATCTTCTATGATATCCTCGATGCCCTCAATGCCGGTATTAACACGAATCAGGCCATCTGAAATATCCAATGCTTTGCGCTCTTCCGGTGTCATGAAAAAATGGGATGAAAAAGCGGGAATCAAAATGGTGGTTTCAACACCGCCCAAAGACGGAATGAGTTTGATCATTTTCAGATTCTTGAGAAATTGATTCATTTTACTCCTGTCCGGCTCGATTTCAAACGCAAGCATACCTCCGAATCCGGCCATTTGTTTTTTGGCCGTGGTATGAAACGGCGAAGATGCCAATCCCGGATAGAATACCCGCTTAACTTTGGAATGCGAAGACAAGAATATTGCCAATGCCAGCGCATTTTTATTCTGGCGCTCCATACGCACGTCAAGCGTTTTGATGCCGCGCCCGAGAAGCCATGCCGTTTGCGGATCGATGGAAGCGCCAATGTACGTGCGGTAACGCCGTATTTGTTTCAAGATCTCCACGCCGCCGACCACCACCCCCGCCGTCAGATCGTCATGGCCGCCTAAATACTTAGTTGCGCTATGATAACAGATGTCAATTCCCATCGCAAGCGGCTGTTGATTAACCGGTGACGCGAACGTATTATCCATTACGGTAAGAATATGATGTTTTTTGGCGGCGCGTACGACGGCCTCGATATCAATAACTTTGATGGTCGGATTGGTTGGTGTTTCAAAAAAAACAAATTTGGTATTGGGCCGAATATTCTTTTGAATATTTTCTTCCGGATCGTTGATCAGGTTAACAAAAGATACATCCACGCCGAGGTTAGGGATAAATTCTTTCAATTGAGTCGCCGTGCCGCCGTAAATATCACCGGCGGAAATAATATGATCGCCGGGTTTTGCCAGTGAAGCAAATACCGCATACGATGCAGCCAATCCGCTCGCAAACAGGATGGCGTCTTCGCCGTTCTCGATTTCAGCCAATTTTTTCTCAACTGCCGTGATGGTTGGATTAGCTATGCGCGAATAAATATACGCGCCCGGTTTTCCTTCAAATGCCGCGATCATGTCGTCGGCCGTTTCAAATCCGAATACCGAAGATTGATAGATCGGCGTTGTGAGCGACTTGGTTTGCGGGTCGAGCCGCTCACCTGCGTGAACGACTTTTGTAGAAATGGTTTTTCGTGTCATGATATTCTAAGTTATTGTTGAATATTCAAATTACTTTTCAATGACATTCTCACAAGTTTTTCATCATGTCATTCTGAAGGAATTTTTTGTGAATGGAAGATATATCTGAAGTAGAAAAGATTCTTTCAGAATGACAACAGTATTTCCTGATCTGGACCCACATTGAGATTCCTATTGATACTTCGGGAAACGGGAATTGCCATAATGGTTGACTAGTCAAGCTTCACCCACGTACTCACATTATGTCCCCGCAAAAAGTCCTGCACGCTCATTTTCTTCTTTGACGGAGGCTGGATTTCTTTGATCCATACGATCTTTTTGTCTCCACATACGACCGCAATTCCTTCAGCCTTGTCTATTTCAGCAATAGTTCCGGCAGCAAGATGCTCAGCGATTTTATCGCTATCAATAGTAATTTTGTAGATCTTGAAATGCTCGTCATGAATCACGGAATATGCGCAGGGGTGTGGTGACAATCCGCGTACAAAATTCTTGAGTTCCAATGCCGGTAGATTCCAATTGATCCTGCACTGCTCCTTAAAAATTTTTGGCGCGGTGGAAACGAGCGATTCGTCCTGAACCAGGCGCGGCGGGTTTCCTGCCGCAACCAGCTCCACCGTTTCTAATAAAGCTTCAGCGCCGAGAGCGGATAATCGGTCATGAACTTCCCCGGCCGTTTCGTCTTCTCCTATGGAAATGGATTTTTGCAGAATCATATTTCCGGTATCAACTTTTTTCTGAATAAAAAACGCCGTAACGCCCGTTTCTTTTTCGCCACGCATGACAGCCCAGTTGATCGGCGCCGCGCCGCGGAATTTGGGCAATAATGAGCCGTGCAAATTGATGCTTCCCAGCGGCGGTAATTCAAAAACCTCCGGCGGCAGGATTCGGAACGCAACGACCAAAAAAAGATCGGCGTCGTATGTTTTTAGTTGTTCGATAAATTGCGGGTCGCGAAGGCTGCCTTTTTCGACTCCCGGCTGAATGATGTCAATATCATGTTCAACGGCGAATTCCTTTACCGGTGTGAAAGACACTTTTTGCCCGCGGCCGCGCGGAAGATCCGGCGCTGTGACCACGGCGACAACTTTATGGGGACTCTCATATATTTTCTTGAGGCAAGGAACGGCAAACTCCGCTGTTCCCATAAATATTATTTTTAGAGGTTTCATAACTTGAGTCTTGATTGGCTGATTTAGATTTCCAAATTTAAATGATACATCCAATCTATTATTTTTTAGTTTTACTTCCAAAATGAAATTGATTTTCAGACAAATTATCAATACAATTAAAAATAATTTTTCAATCGCATTTATTTGGCAAAACGCAATTTTTGGAGTGAAGAATGTCTGACAAGAAGGTGAATGGCACGGAACTGATGGATAAGATCGTATCGCTGTGCAAGCGGCGCGGATTTATATTTCAATCATCGGAAATTTACGGCGGACTCAACGGGTGCTGGGATTACGGCCCGCTGGGTGTGGAGCTTCTTAATAACGTGAAACAATCCTGGTGGCGGGCAATGACTTTCAGGGATGACATTGAAGGCATTGACGCGTCGATCCTCATGCATCCGCGCGTGTGGGAAGCCAGCGGGCACGTGGAAAATTTTACCGATCCTATGGTGGACTGCAAAGAATGTAAAGCGCGATTCCGCGCCGACCAGATCGAGGAATCCATGTGCGGAAACAAGGCTTACGCAGGCCGCAAAGCCGTAAAATGTCAGGCGGAAGGAAAATTTACCGAAGCGAGACAGTTTAATCTGATGTTTAAATCCTACATTGGGCCTTTAGAGGAAACGGGCTCCATCGTTTATCTCAGGCCGGAAACGGCTCAGGGGATCTATGTGAATTTTCATAATGTCAAAGATTCCTCACGTCAAAAAATTCCTTTCGGTATTGCGCAGATCGGGAAGGCCTTTCGTAATGAGATTAACACGAAAAATTTTCTTTTCCGGACAAGGGAATTCGAACAGATGGAGATGCAGTTTTTTGTTAAACCCGGTTCGGATATGGAATGGTTCAATTACTGGAAAGAAGAAAGAAAAAAATGGTACTTAAGCCTCGGCATGAGCGCGGATAAATTAAATTTTCATGCACATGAGAAACTGGCGCATTATGCATCTGCCGCATTTGATATCGAGTTTTTGTTTCCGTTTGGCTGGGGCGAGATCGAGGGCATTCACAATCGGACCGACTACGATTTGAAGAGGCATCAGGAATTTAGCGGAAAGAACCTGGATTATTTTGATGATGCGACTAAAGAAAAATTTATTCCGTATGTGATCGAAACATCTGCAGGTGCATCACGCGGCCTCATGGCATTTTTGGTTAATGCCTACCAGGAAGAAGAAGCTCCGACCGGAGAGGGAAAAACGGAAGTTCGAACCGTTATGAAATTTCATCCCAAACTCGCGCCGGTGAAAGCCGCGGTTTTACCTTTGGTCAAGAAAGACGGCATGCCGGAGATCGCAACAAAACTGTACAACGATCTGAAAAACCATTATAAAGTGTTTTATGATGAAAGCGCGACCGTGGGCAAGCGCTACCGGCGCCAGGACGAGATAGGCACACCGTTCTGTATTACGATCGACAGCGAGACGTTACAAAATCAGTCGGTCACAATTCGTGAGCGCGATTCGATGCTGCAAGAGAGGATTGCGGTTGATCGCGTGTTGAATTATTTGAATGAAAAACTGATATTGTAATGATATGTGCGATTCGGCTCGCCGGTACGCTATTCACCGCTAAAAAACAACCGTTGACCGAAAAACAATTTCTGTTTTAAATATTTAATGTAAATTTATAGCGTAACAAACAAATCAGTTAGAAACTACTATGACCATACAAAACGAGAAAGTTGATCTCACATCGCTGAAAATTAACCGGCAGACGAATTATTCGGAGGAACCTCCGGGAAACAATAAAACGAAAATGTTCGTCATTATCGGTATTTTAGTTCTGGGCGCGATTGGCGTTTGGTTCTTAATGCCCATGTTCCAATCGGCAAAGATGGTGAGCGTAACAACGGTTTCGCTGATGTTACCCGGGCAGACAAGCGGCGTTCTGACCGCAAGCGGATATATTGTTCCTCAGCGGAAAGCGTCCGTTGCATCCAAAGGAACGGGGCGATTGGTTTATCTCGGAGTTGAAGAAGGTGACAAGGTAAAACATGGCCAGATTATTGCGCGTCTGGAAGATAACGATGTACAGGCACAGCTGGATCAGGCAAATGCAAACTTGGGAGTCGCTAAGGCGCAACTAGGACAAGCCGAAGCGGATTTTGAACAAGCGCAGAAAGAATACGAACGTAACGAATCGTTTTGGAAGTCGAAGGTGATCACCGATTCAGATTTTGAGATCGTGAAGGCTCAATATAAATCGGCCGTCGCGCGTGTGAACTCGGCCAAAGCAAATGTACAGTCGTTTCAGGCTGTCATAAATGCCGCGCAGGTTCAAATTGAAAACACCGTGATTCGGGCGCCGTTTGACGGAACCGTTCTAACCAAAAATGCCGACGTCGGTGAGATCGTCGCGCCCTTTGCCGCCGGAGCCAATTCCAGAGGTAACGTCGTAACCATGGCCGACATGGCCTCGCTGCAATTAGAAGCCGACGTGTCGGAATCCAATATTGACCGCGTAAAGATACAGCAGCCCTGCGAGATCACGTTGGACGCATTTCCGGAAAAACGGTATCGCGGTGAAGTATGGAAGATAGTTCCCACGGCCGACCGGGCAAAGGCGACCATTTTAACAAAAATAAAATTTTTGGAAATTGACAATAAAGTTCTGCCGGAAATGAGCGCGAAAGTAACTTTCTTGAGTGAAGCGGTAACGGACAGCCAAATGAATGCAAAACCCAAACTCACGATTCCTATCAGCGCGTTAGCCGAACGAAACGGGACCCAGGTGGTTTTTATTATCAAGAACGACGTCATAATGGAAAAAGCCGTTCTGCTCGGTGAAAAAATGGGAGACCGTATGGAAGTGGTCAGCGGTTTGACATCCGGAGACAAAATCGTTAATTCGCCTGCGGCTGATCTGAAGAATGGAGACAAGGTAAAAACAAATTAGAAATTATGAATTTTAAATTTTGAATTGAAGATTGAAAAAAATTGGCGGTTAAAGAAAATATTATTCAGACAAAAACGTTTAGTTTTGCTCTTAATATAATTGCATTGTATAAGAGTCTAAAGGAAAAGAATGAATTTATCCTTTCAAAACAATTATTAAGAAGCGGAACAAGTATCGGAGCCAATGTAGAAGAGGCTTTGGCGGGTCAAACGCGAAAGGACTTTATCGCGAAGATGTCCATTGCGTCTAAAGAAGCCAGGGAAACTCGTTATTGGTTAAGGCTTTTACAATCAAGCCAAATACATAAGACGGATTATTCAAGTTACCTGAAAGATATTGAAGAGATAATAAACATTCTGACAGCTATTGTAAAGACGTCACAAACTAAATCGAAGTAAAATTTAGAATTTAGAATTCAAAATTTCTAATTCCATAAATGGAGGAGTAAAACATGCCCGGCATAGTTGAAATTCAAAACGTTAGTAAATCGTATCAGCGTGACAGTCTGAAAATTCCGGTTTTAGAGAATATCAATCTGTCCGTTCCCGAAGGGGAATTCCTTGGATTGATGGGCCCGTCGGGTTCCGGAAAATCGACATTACTGAATCTGATTGCGGGGATTGACCGCCCGTCGTCCGGAATGGTGAATGTGGCGGGAACGAATTTAAACGAACTCAGCGAAACGGGCCTTGCGAAATGGCGTTCCGATCATGTCGGCTTCATCTTTCAATTTTATAATCTTATGCCGGTATTAACCGCATTTGAGAACGTGGAACTCCCGCTTCACCTCACAAATTTATCAAAGAAGAAACGCAAAGAGCACGTCGAACGTGTTCTGGACATTGTTGGTCTGGCCGACCGTATGTCTCATTCTCCGAATCA
>JAEUSK010000181.1 GCA_016787925.1 bacterium
AGTTTTTTTTGAAGATTCCTTTTTGTCGATTTTTTTGTTTTTCACTTCACTGGATTGTTCTGTTTTCTGGCTCTCGCGGTACTCTGCATAATTTCCGTTAAAATCTTTGACTACGCCGTCTCCCTCGAACACAAAAAGATGATCAACGAGCCGATTCATGAAATAACGATCGTGCGATACGACCAGAAGACAGCCCTGAAAATTCATTAGAAACTCTTCGAGAATATTTAATGTCGTAAGATCAAGATCGTTTGTGGGCTCATCGAGAATCAGAAAATTAGGGTTCTTGATCAATACAGTTAATAAATAAAGCCGCCGCTTCTCGCCGCCACTGAGTTTTGAAACCGGAGTATGCTGGGCTGCCGGAGGAAATTGAAATAAGTTAAGAAACTGGGAGGCGGTTAATTTTACGCCGTCTCCTATTGAGATCACTTCTGCGAATTCCCGCACGATATCAATTACGCGCTTGTCCTCATTGACATTAAGTCCTTTTTGTGAATAATATCCAAACTGGATCGTCTCTCCAATATCGATGTTTCCCGAATCGGCCGTTTCTAATCCGGTAATGACATTTAAGAAAGTTGATTTTCCTGTGCCGTTGCTGCCAACAATTCCGATCCGCTCGCCCTTTTTAAAAACATAATCGAAACCATTTAATACAGTAAGCTCACCGTAATTCTTATGAATTTTCTTGAGCTCAAGGATCTTACCGCCGATGCGTTTCATCTGAACCTCGAGTTTGAGTTTTTCTTCGGGAGTTTTACCGGCAGCTCTTTCCTGCAAACCGTAAAATGCGTCCACGCGGGATTTCGATTTTGTCGTGCGGGCTTTCGGTTGACGTTTGATCCATTCCAGTTCATGCCGCAGGCGGTTACGCAGATGATCGAGTTCTCTTCCGGAAATATCTTCGCGTTCCGCTTTTTTCTCTAGAAAATAAGAATAATTTCCGGTGTAGCGAAAAAGTTCGCCCTGATCCAATTCCAATATCTCATCACAAACGTTATCCAATAGATAACGGTCATGTGTGACTAAAAACAAGGTAAGATTAGGCCGCGACAAATATTCCTCCAGCCATTCGATCATGTCCAGATCGAGATGATTGGTCGGTTCGTCCAAGATCAGCAGGTCGGGTTCCTCCACCAAAACGCGCGCAAGAGCAACACGTTTGCGCTGTCCGCCCGATAATGTGCCAACGATCTGATGGAGATGGGTTATCTTGAGATGGGACAAAATTTCCTTTATCTTGTATTCGTAATCCCACAATTTTAGGTGCTCCATAGCTTCCATGGCATCCGCGAGATTTTTTTGATTTTGTGGGGCGGAACCTAGTTCAGATTCTTCCATGGCGGCTTCGTAGGTGCTGATCACGCGGAGTTTCGGATGGTCTGCCTGAAAAATGGATTCCAAAACCGTCGCTGATTCATTGAACTTTGGGTTTTGTTCCAGGTAGCCTACGGTCAATTGATTTCGCAGTATGATCTTTCCGCTGTCCGGTGTATCTCTCCCCGTTAGCATATTCAACAGTGTCGTCTTTCCGGCACCATTGAGGGCGATCAATGCGGTTTTTTGGCCTTCCTCGATTCCAAATGAAAGATCCTTGAAAAGAGTCTTAATACCGAATGATTTAGATATGTTTTCAGTTGAGAGCAGGTTCATTAATCTAGAAAGCTTTCGTTATGTAATTAGGTTCTGTGAGTCGAACGGTAAGGGAACAAAATAAAAACGGGTGAAGTGTTTGCTTCACCCGTTTGTTATCAATTTAATAATCAAAAATTATTTTTTCATCCGGTCCAGAATTTTTTCCATTTCGTCTATCACACGGTTCATCTTTTTCATGGTTAATTCCATAGGCAAAGATGTGGTCATGTCAACCCCAGCGTCCTTCAGAAGTTCGATAGGGTATTTGGAGCCTCCCGCCGATAGAAAATTCAGATATTTTGCGGTCGCGTCCTTGTCGCCCGCCAAAACTTTTTCAGATAAAGCCGCTGACGCGGTAAAGGATGTGGCGTATTGATATACGTAGAAATTATAATAGAAATGCGGGATATACGCCCATTCGGCTTTGATCTCGTCATCTACGATGCAGACACCCTGATCGTGTCCGTAATATTTCTTTGTGAGTTCGTAATATACTTCGCTAAATTTATCTCCGGTAAGCGCTTCGCCTTTTTCTGCCAGTTCATGAATACGTAGTTCAAATTCCGCGAACTGCGTTTGGCGAAATACCGTGCCTTTGATGCCTTCGAGGTAACTGCCTAACAGCGACAAACGCGTTGCGTCGTCTTTGATGTTTTTGAGCATATAGTCGATCAACAAGGCTTCGTTGAATGTGGAGGCGACTTCGGCAATAAAGATCGGGTAATTTGCCGTTGCATACGGCTGGGTCTTATTAGACAGATAGCTCTGCATCGTATGGCCAAGTTCATGAGTAAGCGTACTCATGTCGTCGTACTTACCCTTATAATTCATCAGCATATAGGGGTGTACATCGTACGCGGAACCATTGGAGTAGGCGCCGGAACGTTTGCCTTCGGTCGGATACATATCGATCCAGCGTTCGTTCAGTCCTTTCTTGACGATTGAAACGTACTCATTCCCGAGCGGCGCAAGTGATGCAACAATATTCTTTCCCGCTTCTTCGACGCTATAGGCCAGATCAACGCCTTTTAACAACGGCGCATA
>JAEUSK010000217.1 GCA_016787925.1 bacterium
ACGGGGTTTTTGATGTATTCTTCATGCACTCTAAAATCTCTGAAATTGACTTGAATGATAAATCCAATTAACCCATGTTTAAACAAACAACCGTTACCTATGTCCCCGAACACCTGTTACCTATCTCTCCGGTCTGTACAACGAGGAGAGGGATAGGGTGAGGTTGCATTTCCCCCTTGCGGAGCAATCAGAAATGGGGTAACTTTTTTATTAGATGTGCAAGCGGGTGGTTTAAGACAAAGGGATATAAAATATGCTAGTAGTATATGGAATTGTTGGGTTCATTTTTCTAGGGCTTGTTTATTATTTTTTAATCAGCAAACGGGAAAAAATTGTAATAACAAACGAGTTTCGGGAGATTCTTGATATTATTGAAACCACCAATCAGAGTTTGTTCATAAGCGGAAAAGCTGGAACTGGTAAATCAACACTTCTCAAGTATTTCGCCTCACATACATTGAAGAACCACGTAATTCTTGCTCCGACAGGTGTCGCTGCTTTGAATGTAAAAGGACAGACAATTCATTCCTTTTTTCGCTTTCCTCCTAAAGTAATTGATCCAAGTACTATTGAGCCCAACTTCGCAAGAAATGCTCTATTCCGAAACATTCAGACCATAGTCATTGATGAGATCTCGATGGTTAACGCGAATGTACTTCATTGTATCGACACATCTCTGCGAATCAACAGAAATACTACACTTCCTTTTGGTGGGATCCAAATGGTCTTTATTGGGGACCTTTTTCAACTTCCGCCAGTTGTTGCAACGGGAACTCAAGAATATTTCAGGACTAACTACGGAGGGGAATATTTCTTCTATTGCCCGTCACTGAGAGGAGAATTTGAATTCCATAAGAGAGAACTTACAACAGTATTTCGACAAAGGGACGAAGACTTCAAGGAGATTTTGAACAGAGTCAGGTTGTCTGAAACCACTTTCGAGGATTTTGTAAAAATAAACACAAGGCATATTTCAAACATTACCAAAATCGAAGATACAAATATTGTCCTAACCACGACAAATAGGATTGCAAAGACAATTAACAGGCTGAATATGGAAAGAATTAGCTCTGAAGAATACGTCAATAAGGCCCACATGGAAGGAAAGATTAAGGAAGATTTTGACAAATTGAATGATAGTTTTAGCAGGGAAGAGATTACTGAAGACGACTTTGATGATAAACTTGAAAACAAATTTCCTGCAAATGTAATACTTAAACTGCGAAATGGATGCCAAGTAATGATGATTAAGAATGATAGTAGTCGTAGATGGGTTAATGGATCACTTGGGAGGGTAACTAAACTGACTAATGATAGGATCTGGGTTAAATTGGACAGTGGTACGCATGAAATTGAAAGAGAAGAGTGGACTGACATATCGTATAAGTATGACGCATTAAAGAAAGAGATAAGAGAAATAGTCAAAGGAACATTCCGACAATTCCCTCTCAAAGCTGCGTGGGCAATAACAATTCACAAAAGCCAAGGTAAAACATTTGACAGAATCACTATTGATGTCGGAAATGGGGCATTCTCCCACGGGCAGACATATGTTGCTTTGAGTAGGTGCAAAACGCTCAGTGGCATAACTCTATACAATGAAATACAACAGGCTGACATAATCGTTGATCAAAGGGTTGTGGACTACTATAAGGATGAGTTTCCCTCAACTGAAGCTTCTGCATAAGCCTTCTAGTATTGATGTCTTTGCAAGGCTATAATAGAGCAAAGGAGTTGAACAAATGCAAGCTAAACTAAGGCCTGAAATAAAGTCGGGCATCATTTTCACGGTTTTGCTAATTGCAGTTGCTGTACTTTATTCTTATCTCCAAAAAAAGGGGTCACTCCATTCAATTGTGGCTGGTGCGGCTGATGTAGATTCCTTTGTTAGACCGCTGTTGAAAAAATCGCTCGACAACAAATACAGGATACCACGTTATGTACTCTATGCCATGATTGTGGTTCTTTTTCCAGTGGGAATTAAGTTTTGGAGTGATTTGAAATCTTCAAACCTGGAGGGCAGTCGGGCCGCTATTGTGTTTGTCATTCCAATAATAATAGCGCTTGTAGTTATGGCGTTGTACGAAGCTTGAGGATCATTTTTTCGATTGAGAGAGCATTCATCAGTGTGAGTAATGATGGAAGCGTCAAGGTGGTCTTTGGATTTCTACCTACAAGCAGTCGTTGCCTTGATATCTGAATGTCCAAGAAGCTTCTGGACCTCATAGATTAATACTCCTTGCTGAACAAGCTAAGAAGCGAATGTATGACGGAAGGAGTGAAAGCAAAGTCTATCGGTCAGGTTAATGAATCGAATATGTGCCTTTGTGATTGTCAAATAGTGCTTCTAAGTAAATCATGAATTCAACTAACTAAAACAGAGTAATCGGTGGTTACCCAAGTGGTTACACGGGTGGTTACAATGTACATTCAAGTTTCTTAAACATGAGAAAAGTGTGCTGCAAGTAGACCCCTCACACGAGATTTGCCAGTCCGCCTTTGGCGAAAGTCCTATCCCGCTTTCAGAGCGAGACTCGTCTGCAACACCGTTCTTATATTCTAAACAAAAGCATTTGTATGTGTATCGCCAATTTACTAACTTCATAGAAGTTATTAACGTAGAAAGCAAGTCGTATGCAAATTTTTAAACGTATCACTTTTGACCCGCAGGTGATGGGCGGCCAAGCCTGTGTCCGGGGAATACGAATTCCGGTGTCTCTCATCATTAATCTGATAGCCAATGGCATGTCTACAGAGGCAATTCTAAAAGAATACCCCGATCTCGAAGCGGAAGACATCAAGGAATGTCTGCATTATGCCGCGTGGCTTGCCAAAGAAGAATTACACTCGGCTGCAGAGGCTTAGTTTGAAATTTCTTGCAGATATGGGAATATCCCAAACAACGGTTCGATGGCTCAAAGATAATGGTTACGATGCCATTCATCTGAGAGAACTTAATCTGCATCGACTGCCGGATTCGAAGATCATCGAAAAAGCAAGAGATGAAGGAAGAATAATACTCACTTGCGATTTGGATTTTGGCGCGTTGATGTCCGCCTCACAGGGAACTTTGCCAAGTGTCATTATTTTCAGACTGGAAGATGAAACACCAATCAATATCAACAACAGATTAAAGACCATTCTAAAAGACGTTACCGCCGCTCTTGATCGTGGCGCTATCATAAGTGTAGAAGAAAAGAGACATCGCGTTCGTTTCTTGCCTGTTTAACGGATTCTTCTTCTATCATTCTATTTGAAAATAAAAAACCCGAGCAATTAACTCGGGTTATAGTACCGAAGGTGGGACTTTCAGCCAGAGGCTGATGCGCCTTTGGCGCAGAACCCACACGAGATTTGAGTCTCATCCCGCCGATGGCGGGACGCGGTCTGCCAAATAAAAAATCCCGCCTTGTTCAAACGGGATTTAGAGTGCCGAAGGTGGGACTTGAACCCACACAGGATTTGAGTCCTACTGGATTTTGAGTCCAGCGCGTCTGCCAATTCCACCACTTCGGCGTATTCAATCGTGGCTTAATTTATAAATTTCCCATTTAATTGCAATAATTTTCTTCAGCATGTTCCACTACAGTTTACATACCGATTCGCAGGTTGTCAGAGAAAACTTCGACCGGATTTCGGAGCAGATCATCCAGGCGATCTGGTTCCGTCTCTTTCTTAAAATGGACGAATTAAAGACTACGGACGGGAAGCAGGTTAGAATACTCGACCGCGGCGTGTGGAATAAAGACTCGGGCCCGGATTTCAAGCAGGCCAAAATCAGGATCGGCAATGAAGTTCTGACCGGCGACGTCGAGGTGCATTGGAAAACGTCCGATTGGGATCATCACCGTCATTCGGAGAATTCAGCCTATAATAAAGTTATTCTGCACGTGGTGTTTGTTGACGACACGAAAGAGCGGCTCCTTCCGACGCTTGCGATCGGGCAATACCTGAGCGATGATCTGGTCACCGTCATTCAAAAAATTCAATCCATCCAGGAAGATAGGAAGAATATTTTTTGTCATGATACTATACCGACCTTAGAGGAGGGTTTTCTGCATCATTGGATTCTGGAAAACGGCCTTCAGCGATTTGAATCGAAGTGCAATAAATTCGAGGAACAGTTAGTCGGTCAAGAAACCGATCTTCATGAACTGCTTTATCAGGGAATGATGGATGCGCTGGGCTTTTCGAAAAATCGGGAGCCTTTCCGTAAATTATCACATAAGGTGTCTTATAAAGAATTGATGAACGCTATCCGGCATGATACGGAACCCACGGCGTTGATGCGCATTCAGGCGATCCTGCTCGGAAGCGCCGGCCTTTTGAAAGAAGTAACGTCATTAGAAGCAGTGCCGTTCACACAGCGCCTTGAAAGCCTGTGGGCGGAATTTCAGTCTAAGCATAAGATCAGATCAATGCTGACGGAAGAATGGAAACTATTCAGATTGCGGCCTGACAATTTTCCAATGATACGTATAGCCGGGTTTTCAAAATTTCTAGTTCAAAATCGTCATAAGCCGCTACTAGACACTTTTGACCATGCATTTGAGGAACCGTCAGCTGATACTTATAAAGATTGTATGTCTCTCCTGACCATTCGATCATTTGGGCACTGGAGTGAACATTATTTCCTCGAAGGTGATTCAAAAAGGCAGCACGGCGATCTGATCGGAAGGCAAAGAGCTTTTGAAATATGGGTGAATGCGGTCTTACCTGTTGTTGCCCTGCATGCAAAGATAAGTAAAAACAAAGCTCTTCATGAGAAAGTGTTGCAGCTGTATGGCATGTCAACAAGCCTTGAGAAGAACTCGATCCTGTCCTATATGAAGAAACAATTGGGGCTAAATTCGGAAAAACGTCCGACAGTACAATTCATGCAGGGATTGATTCATTTGCACAAGCGGTGCAGTAATTATGCGTGCGCCGATTGTCCTGTCTTAACACGTGTTTGGTCAGAAGAACGCCATGATCTGTTACGATTGGAAAATGAAGAAAGATAAAGAAATGATCATAGGCCGGAATAAATCCACCTGTCGAGCAGGATTTTCTTGATATAATTATTTGTTTCAAAAAGTTCCACGATCTCCGGAAATTCCTCCGGTTCATCCGGATTATAAAATCTCATCCAGAAATCCGCCCGGTGCGGGCCAGCGTTATAAGCACCCAGCATGGCTGGAATGAAGTTCTGATATGCTCTAGCTTGATGGTTCAGATAATAAGTCCCCAACATGATATTGTATTCAGGCTGCTGCAAATCCATCATTTCAAAATGATCTAAATTCAATTCCCGTGCCAGTGTGTTCCCGGTAAATGGCATAATCTGCATTAGTCCGATAGCCCTTGCTTTGGAAATACTGTACGTTTTGAACGCGCTTTCATTTTTTATCAAGGCGAAAATGAAGGCTTCATCTAACTTATACTTTTGGGCGTTTTGCCTCACGTAGGATTGATAATAGCGCGGATAAGATAATTTTGCCGATTCCTCATCGGATCTAAAAAAAGATCTGAATTTTTTCTTCATCGCAACGTTGGTTTCGACTGCCAAATCGTAAGCTTCAAGAAATTCCAGATAATTTCTGAAAAGAACGGCAGACTCAATGGACTCAAGGTATTTTTTCCGTAGGGGATAGAGTTCCAACTGCGCATACTTTGGCCCTAGAATTTCCCTGCTTATCCAGGCTTTGATAAATTCTTTTTCAAGAGACTGCAAAGAACGGTCGTTAAAGTAAAAACGGTCGTTTTCCAGTTCGATTCTGAAATACTGTTTCTTAACCAAGTCGAAATTAAAAACTGATGGTTTTTCACCCTGTCCCACTAATGAGTTGACATAAAAAAAACTATTATTAGGATGTTTGCGGCTGTTCTGGCGGAGATAATGACTCAGCATACCGTAATAATTTCGCGGTTGATCACCCGCTAGTCTTTCATAAATCGCATGGGCTTTTTGCAGTTCATTCTTCTTTTCATACGCTTTGGCAGTCCAAAACTGGCATTTGGGTTTTAGAAAGTCTACTGCATTTTGAATTTCCGTTAGTAATACGATACAGGAGTCATATTCGGATAATTTATATAAATTAAATGCTGTTCGAAATGCCGCCGTATAGCCATAGATTGCGGATAAGGGAGTCTTGGTACGAACCTCAGCGTAGTAAAGATTGGCCTGCCGAAGGCTTGCGCTGTCTCCCTTCGCGGAAAAATTATTGGCGATCTCGTATGTTATGTAGTTCTTCCAGGCCGCGGTGAGACTCGCTTTCTCCCGGTAGTCACGATAGGCCGCAGTTGACAGGTCTAGGTCACCCTGATAGCGCGCAGCCTTGGCTAAATTGAATAACGATTCTTTATGTTGATATTTTTTCCATAAGTATTGATAGCGAGGGATCGCCGCATTATACAAACCTTGGGCGAAATAGATTCGCGCGATGTTATATTCGATTTCAGCCTGATCGGTGGGGAGTGGGAATCGAGTTTTATTTTCTGCCAGTTCATTGAGTGCCAGCTGATAATATCCCTGCAGAATAAGCACGTTGTTCCCGTCAATAAATTGATCGATAGTTGTCGGAATACCTGTTTGCTTTCGGATCGATTCGCTCAGCATTTTGGCCTGATACGCTTCGTCGGTATAACGAAATTCGTTCTGAATTTTACGGAACGATTCGAGCGCACCGTTAGAGTTATTCCTTTGCATATGAATATTGCCACGAACCAGAAGAATACGGCTTTGATACAAATTTCTTAAAACAGGATCATTTCTGACATACGCTGCGGCTTGATTCACATATACATCGGCTGCATCGGTTTGTTTTTGTCGGATCAAGAGGTCGGTAAGGTAAAGATTGGCTTCAACGTAGAAAACCGTTTTTGGAAATTGCTGCAATAATTTTTTGTAATGCGCAATAGCGAGAGTCGCGCTATCCTGTTTCGAACATAGCTGGGCCAATTGAAATAGCGCGTAATCGCCCATGAGCAGATCGGACGACGCTTTCCGTAAGTAAACCGATGCGGAATCAAAGCGGTTGATCGCCTTATAGGAGTAACCGAGTTTAAAACTAAACAAAAAATCATTGGAAATGCCCGGCTCCAATTCTCGGGCAAAGTTAAAATTATAAATGGCATGGCGATAATCGCGTTGTTTATAGAATTGATCTGCGCGGATCATATAACTGGTATACGGCCGCTCTGATGGATGATCCATAAGACTGGTAAATGAATCAATGCCTAGTGCAGTCTGTGCACGGAGCGATGGCCAGACAGACACGCACAAACAGTACATAAGACATAGTATCTGACAACGATTAAAATATGGAAAAATAGCCATATACTTTTCACTTTAACTGATGAATCGATCAAAAAAATTATAATCAATTGAACGGGTATTATCAAATAGTAATTTGCAGATGGCCATCACATTGAGTTTTTTATTAAAATACATTTTTTTAATCCGCGTTCACTCAATTTCATGAGTGATCGGGCATCTTACTGGTTTGGAATTATGGTTGATAATGTACACTAAATATGATATTATTGATCGTCATAATCGGAGAAGTGAATGAAAGCCATCCTGTCTAATGTTGCTGAGTTTTGTTACAAGCATGCCCGCCTTGTCATACCTGTGGTCGCCGTGTTGACATCCGTTTCGATTTATTATATGCTTCAGATAAAAATAAGCACTAATAATTTTGACCTGCTGCCTCAGAATTCTAAACTGATCAAAGAATTTTGGGAAGTAAACGAAGATTTCGGAGCCCAGGACCGTCATATTACGTTGATCGAAACGCCGGATTCTCTGTCAGTGAATGCCGACTTGTTAAAGTCCTTTGCCGGAAAATTAGATGAAGCCCTCATGGGAACGGGCCTGGTCGTGAGCTGTAATTATTCAATCACGGACAATCAAAAAACCTTCATAGAAGAGTTCTTTATCAAGAACGGTCTTCTGTATCTCTCTTCCGCCGATCTGGATTCAGTGTTGAAAAGGTTTGATGATGCCGAGATCGAAAGACTTATTCTCAATTGCAAGAATATATTGAATGCGCCCGTACCGCCCGACCCGTTGCTTAAAAAGATTCTGCGTGAAGACCCTCTGCTGATTTCAGAAATGTTTTTGCCGTACGTGGAAAAGATGCTTGGGCGGCAGAATGCTTCGCTATTGAAAGACAAAGAAAGTTACTACTTATCCAAAGATAAAAAGACGTTACTCTTTTTTGTCAAGCCGACGGGAGCGTCCAACGACACGAAGTTCTGCGAGGCGTTTGTTGATCGCAACGACATCATTTGCGATTCTTTGCTGGCGTCGTTGGGCGAAGATGGCAATCAGATCAAAATTTCATTTGGCGGCAACTATGTATCGGCTTTGTCGAATGCACGCGCGGTAAAGCAGGGCCTGATTGACAGTTCGTTTATCGTCATCATATTCATTCTTGTGTTATTCTATTTGTTTTATGGCAATATCCGCGCTCTGTTTTTTATAATGGCGCCGATCATGGTCGGCGTATCATGGGTGTTTTGTGTGGGCGATTTAATGTTCGAGAAATTCAACATTATTACGGCCGCTGCGGGCGCGATGCTGCTTGGATTAGGAGTCGATTATTCAATTCACATCTACAATCGGTTTGTTGAACAGGAGAGGCACTCCAGACACAATACGATTCTGCAAAATCTCATTATTACTTTTAGCGAGACCGGAACCAGCGTTTTCTATGGCGTGGTAAGCACGGCCTTTGTTTTTGCAGTGCTGATGATAACGAAGTTCAGGGGCTTATATGAACTCGGTTTTATCGGCGGCGTTGGTATTCTGATTCTTTTTTTGGCTGTTCTAATAATAATGCCGGCCGAAATCAAGTTACGTGACCGGAAACCGCATCCAAAAAGAAATTATTTACAGTTGCTGCTGAGCAAGTTGTTAGGTCTTCTATCACGATTTGTACTGCGCCATCCGAAATACATTACGACCGGGAGTATTATAATCGCTGGCGTCATGATTGCGATCCTCTTCGGCGCGATTCCGAGCCGCGATAAAGGCATTGGCGTGACGTTTGATGAGAACATTGAGAACATTCGAAGCAAAAACGACGTGGATGTGAAAATGATCAAACGTCTTCAGGAAAAGTTCGGAAGTCATTTCAAGCCTATCAGTGTGGTTTGTTCTGCAACTACGGACGAGGCCCTAATACAAAAACTTCATTTGCTCAACGATAAAATGGACCGATTAGAAACTGAAGGCGTGGTAAAAGAGTACAATTCACTATTGCGTTATCTTCCGTCCGTGGAGCACCAAAGGGCAAATCTCGACAAGATCGGCAGCCTGGACGTCGAAAGTATATTATTTAAGATTCGACTAGAAATGACCAAGCAGGGGCTTCGAATGAACTATTTTCGACTAGAACGGCTTCGAAAGATGCTCAGCGTGAGCGAGCCGATCACGATCCACAGTTTTCAAAATGAAGGTTTTGGCGATATCATGCAGCATTATTACGTTGAAAAAAACGGACTAAAGAAAGTGGTCACGCAAGTAGAATTGACCGGCCCAACGTATGATATTGATATAGTCAATAATTTCATAAAGGACTTAGAAACCGATCCAAAACTGGCAGATCAGAACATAATCATAACAGGAATCCGTGTTGTCACAGCGGAATTTCTGACATTGGTCAAAAAGGACTTTGTGGTCGCACTGATCGCATCACTCATTGCGGTCTTGGTTCTTGTGGTTATTAAGTACTGGAATTTGCGGGCCGTGATAGTGTGCATGGTGCCGCTGACGTTCTCCATATTGGCGATTATGGGCACGATGCGGCTTTTAGGCATTAAGATCAATTTTGTTAATATGATCTCACTGCCGCTGCTTATAGGCTCCGGTGTCGATTACGGCATTTATATTATTTCCAGATATCTCGAAGATCAGCGTCACGACGTTTTTGCGGCGATTCATGAAACAGGGCAGTCCATGTTCCTCTCGGCGCTAACTACGGTCATGGGATTTGGTTCATTGATTTTTGTTGACAACCAAGGATTGTCCAGCCTGGGTTATATGTGCAGCGTTGGAATCATTATTTGTTCTATGTCATCGGTCATTATTCTGCCGGCCATGCTGCGGTTGTGGGGCAAACGCATATGGAAACCCGATTCGAGTGCAAACGTCGCCGACCGCCCGGCGCAAAGTGTGAAAAAACCCATAACGCAAAAAAAGTAGATATGAATAATTACATGCGATTGATGAGATACGTGTTGTTTAATTCATGCGTAGCTGTTGTTATAATTGTTGCAGCTTTCCTGAACTTTAACTGCACTCCGCAGCCCGTTTATCATTCGGTCAAGAAAACAGCTGATGGAACTGTTTCCAGAGTAAGTAAAGGGGGATGGTTTCGCGCGGACAGTTCGGATGCTGGAACAAAAAATACAGGCCAGCAAGCTGCCGTCACCGGATCAGCCGCGGCGCTAAGTTATACCGGCGGAGCATTGACTCAAGATAAGCAAGATGCCATGATGGCAGAGATAAAATCATGGATAGGCACTCCTTATAAATTTGGTGTAGTGGAAAAAGGAAAAGGGACGGATTGTTCGGGGTTTGTAGGATCTATATTCAAAAAAGTTTTGAATATAGATCTGCCAAGGCAATCCGCAGAAATGTATGACGCGGGAGAACCCATTGTGCAGAAAGAACTGAAATTTGGCGATCTGGTTTTTTTTCAAAACACCTATAAAGGAGCAAAAGGGGCTTCTCACGTGGGTATTTGGGTCGGTGACGGTAAATTTGCGCATGCTAGTACGACCGTTGGCGTCACCATCTCGGAATTATCAGAAGACTACTATACAAAACACTATTTGGGGAGCAGGAAAATATTAAAGAAATAAGCGCAGTTTGCGTACCGTGTAATTAAGGAAGCAAATTTGATTTTCCAGATTCAATATGATTCGCGCGCCAATGCCTGATCCCACTAAAATAGCTCCGGCTTTTCTCCGCAGCCTATGTTCTTGTGACTAAACGGGTATATTGCTCATCATTTCTTATCGACGATATTAAAAAAATTATTAAAAGAAGACCTGCCGCCAAATACCGTCAGCGTAATGAGTATTATTCCCAATGTAATAATGGTAGTTGTAAATCCAATGATAACGATCATTGGGGCTATGTCTATTTCGACCAATGCCATGGAAGAAAAAAACAACATTGCAACGAATTTAACAAAACGGGAAATAATTGAATAGTTGGGTACATTCTCTTTAAGCAAAGCGTTATACACGCTTTTGGAAACTCGGGAAGAAATCAGCCAGCCCAATCCAAAAATTACTAACGCAGTTATTAATTTGGGAATGAAAACCACGCCTTGCTGAATTAGCGCTGATAGTGCTGTTAATTGCATGGCATCGAGAGCCGCATTCAGGAAAATGAGAAAAATAATAAAAAAAACTGCGTTTCCCACCAGATTAAATACCGCAAACCTTACGTCTGCTTTGGAAAGGGCGCGTCTCCACTGCAATCGCATAAATAGTTTTTCAAATCTAAAAACAATCAGTAATTGAATTATTATCCGCTTGGCCAGCCAGCCAACCAACCATCCGACTAATAACAAAATAGTTCCGGCTAACAAGCTTGGCAGATAATGGATTATCTGTTTGCCAAAATCGAGAAATAGGCTTTCTAAATTGTTATCCATATTATTCTCCTATCTGCTTTGGTGATTTTAATAATAATTTCCATAGCGGTTCTGTCTCCTCGTATTCTTTAACCCACAGAACGGGACAAAAAGACTGTTCTGTTATTTCCTGTGACAATGAACGCCCGAATAGTAATTCCAAAAAATCGCCGGTCGATCCGCCCATGACGATCAGATCTACCTTCCTAGATTCATTTACAACGGTTTTAACAACATCGGCATCCTTAATAATTACAATATCTGCGAGTAGTGAATTTACGCTTATTAGTTCCCGCACTCTTGATTCTCTTTCGTTCTGTTCGGCGATGGTTGTCTGAGGGTCGTAGGCTAGAAGAAAGGTCAATTGACATTGGAAATAAGCTACTAACGCCGGAGCTATTTCTGCAGCCAGCAGTGTATGGATATCTATGGTGAAAGGTATTAGTATCTTTTTAATGGATTGCCGTTCAAACGTACCGTGCAGAACAGCCACTTCACCGGGAAACTTATGTATGACGCTGTCGATGATGGATGAAAAGAACCTTTCAAAAAAATCGGGATCTTTTCGTCTTCCGACTAAAATAAAATTACATTCCTCTTCTTCGGCGGTATTTACGATGCCTTGGGATATTCTATAAGACACGTTTAAAATTGATCTGGACGGCACGCCTTCGCTTGAAGCGATTTCATTGGCTGGATCAAAGAGCGGTTTGACTTTTTCTTGGTCACTTAATTCTGCAGCCAATGGGCTTTTCTCCCTAACTTCATCCACATGGAAAAAAAGTATTTCGGCATTTGACCTTTTAGCAACTGCCATAGCTATATGTGTAAGACTAGGTACCGATCTTACGTTTGAAAGCGGCAGCAGAATTTTGTATTGTTTTCGCTCCAGCCGCTCTAATGAGCGTACTTTTCGGACATGCCTGATTTCTCTATCGGCCGCGTAAAATTTGTAAGTAATTAACCCGATGCTGACCCAGATAATAGTCACTATCCATGCGGTCGGACTGTAATCAAACATATACACGGCAAGGAACAGCAATAAGAGAATCCCTACAATTGATAAATAAGGAAATAACGGAGTAAAAAATCCGCGATCCAAATCCGGCCTCTTTTTCCGCAGTCGAATGAGCGTAATGTTAACCTGAAGAAATAACAAAAGAAACATAAGATCAGCTGCGCTGGCCACATCTTCAATTGGCAACGAAACAGCCATAGCTACCACAATAAACAATGAAAAAATAATAGCAAGGTGGGGAGTGCTGTTTTTTTTGTGAACTCTGCTGAAGAAGGTTGGAAAATTTCTGTCTCTTCCCATTGCAAATGCCACGCGGGACGATGAGTAAATTGTTGCGTTCAGAGCCGACATCGTCGAAATGATACCGCCGACCAGGAGCATTATCCCACCGCCCACAAAAAAAGTGTTTGCAACTTCTACTAGCGCAGTTTCCTTATGCGATGCTAAATAGTCCCACGGCGTTATATCGCCATCCGGTTTAACCGCTCCCAAAGATGTAACAGCAATGAGAAGATAGATTGGAACTACAATTAATAACGAGAGAAAGACGGCTCTGGGAATATTTTTCTTGGGACTCTTAATTTCTTCAGAACATTGAGAAATAACTTCAAAGCCCTGAAAAGCAATAAATGTCAGTCCCATGGCTTTAAATACTCCGCCCCAGCCATTTGGAAGGAAGGGAGTAAGAGCATCTTTCCAGTCCGGCCGTTGAAGAATTAGACTCAAACCAAAACCAATAAATATCATCAGAATTATGATCTTTCCGATCGTTACAATGTTGCCGACCTTGCCTGTTTCTGATGCTCCACGGAAATTCACATAAGCAAAAATAAGGGCGGTGATAACGGCCAGTATTTTTTGAGGGGACAAATAACCCCAGTGGGGCATTACTATATTGAACTCGTGAAGCACTAATTCAAAATAAGCTCCGAATCCTAGAGCATAAAGACTGCAGGCAACGGCGTGTGCAAACCAACTCATCCAGCCCGAAATGAATCCATTCCATTTTGGAAGTCCCTCTTTCACCCACAAGTAACCGCCTCCCGCGTCATGATAGCAGGACCCCAATTCGGCGTACGAGAATGCAGTAAGAATTGCAACGACGCCATTAAGAGCGAAAACAAGAATTAATCCCGGTCCGGCTACGCCGGCCGCTATGCCGGTAAGGACAAAAATTCCGGCGCCGATCATTGCTCCTACGCCGATGAGCGTCGCATCCATTAGTCCCATTTCTCGACTGAGGTGAACTTCCGTATCAAATTTTTTCATATATAGACCCCTTGTCTATGTTATTGAAAATACGTCAGACGGTGCAAGAGACTCCGAAGATATCAAGCTAAATTTAGTTGAGGCCGCGGTAAGGTTCAAATTATATTTTTTGAAAAAGTTCTATGAACAAAACCTGTTCAAGGGCGTGTGACATAACAAAAGCAGCATGGAGGCTTGGCCTAAGCCGGGAAGGAGGAATAACACAAACTTCTCTGAGTGTATCCTATTTAGAATGTTCTGCAAATATCGAATCTATGATCCGCGCCAGTTCTTTAATCTGATAGGGCTTAGTCAATACGCCGGTGAATCCGAATTTTTTGAAGTTGGCCATAATAGGATCGTTGGAATAGCCGCTGGAAACTATGGCTTTTACGTCTGGATCGAAGTCTTGCAATTGCTTGATCGCTTCCTCTCCGCCCATACCTCCCGGAATAGTCAGATCCATGATAACAACATCGAATGGCGATCCTGAATTTTTATGCTTGATGTACATTTCGATAGCCTCTTTTCCGTCCTTTGCCGTACGAACCTGATAGCCGAGTTCTGTAAGCATAGTTTCACTCATCTCTGCTATAATGTCTTCATCGTCCATGATTAGTATTTTGCCGTGAGCCGGCGCAGGGCGGCTTTCCTGAACCTTTTGTACCGGCATAATATTCTTCGATGCGGGTAATACAATGATAAATGTGGTACCTTTACCGGCGATCGACTCGGCGGTGATCGCGCCTTCGTGATTCTTAACAATCGAATATGATGTTGCAAGCCCCAATCCGCTCCCGGTCTTTTTGGTCGTAAAATACGGATCAAATATTTTCTGCAGATTCTCCGGCGCTATGCCCAGTCCCTGGTCCCGGACGGCGATCTTAATGTAATTTCCCTTTTTCAAAAGGACACCGTATTTGGTATTATCCGATTCGAAAATAATGTTCATTGCCTCAATTGTAACGATACCGCCATTGGGCATAGCCTGGCGGGCATTAATGATCAAATTATTTATCACCTGGCTCATTTGGCCGCCATCCACATCGACCTGCCAGAGATTAGGGGAGATCACGAACTCGCAGCGGACATTCGAACCGGCAGAGGAAAAGTTAGCTGAATCACGAAGCAGATCTGAAATGCTTGATGTCTTTCTAACCGGCGCTCCGCCTTTTGAAAAAGTTAGTAACTGCTGCGTAAGGTCGCGCGCCCGCTCCGACGCCTTTTCGGCGCGCGTCAAGAGTTCAAGGGATTTTTCCTTATTGCCGTGTTCCAGTTTCATTTTGGACATGGAGATGTTGCCAAGAATTGCCGATAAAATATTATTGAAGTCGTGAGCAATGCCGCCGGCCAATATGCCGATGGATTCAATTTTCCGCACCTTCAGAAGTTCTTCTTCCATTTTTATACGGTCCGTTGTGTCTCGGAAAACGATCACTACGCCAAGCAGGTTTCCGTCTTTATCCTGAATGGGTGCGGCGTTATCGGTGATAATGTGACGCTCTTTGTTACTCGTCATTATTAATACATGATCAGCTGCATCGGCAATTCGTTTGGTCTTTAGAACTTTGTCAACGGGATGGTCGATAGGTTCTTCGCTTTTGATGGATCTGAGAGGGAGAATCTGTCGAATCGGTTTGTCAAACGCTTCTTCCTGCGAATATTGCGTGATCAACTCTGCGCTTTTATTCATCAGCATCACACGTCCCAAAATATCCGTCGTGATCACTCCTTCGCCGATCGACCGTAAAGTGACTAATAGGCGGCCCTTTTCTTCGGCCAATGCTTCATTTGCCTTTTTTCGATCTGAAATGTCTCTAAAATTAAGCACGATAGCTGCAATGCTAGGTTCGGTCAAAAGATTATTGGCCACGCCCTCCATCCATCGCCAGGAACCGTCCTTATGAAGCATGCGGAACTGTATCGTCACAATATGCCTGGGCCGTTTCAGCAGTTCATTAAACAATGATTCAGTTTGCTTTCTATCATCAGGATGAATGAACTTGAATAAGTTGGCAGTCAGCGTTTCTTCCTGAGAATGGCCGACAATATGTGAAAAAGATGGGCCAACGTATGAGATTGTACCGTCAGCGGAAATAAGCGTTAAGGCATCAGAACTGTTCTCAACTAAAGCCCTGAACCGTTTATCGTTTTCTCTGAAAGCTTCTTCGGTCTCTTTTCGCTCCGTGATGTCCCTGTAATTAAATACTATGGCCTGTACGCTGGGTTCGTGCGTCAAATTATTTACGACGCCCTCCATCCATCGCCAAGACGAATCTTTATGTTTGATTCGAAATTGCAGCGATTGGACGCTGCCTTCCTTTCTTCTCAAAATGGTCATTTGTTCCAACACGGTGGAGAGATCTTCGGTGTGAATCAGATCAAACACATTCGTTCCGACAAATTCATTGGCTGAATAGCCCAGCACACGGTTTGTCGAGCGGCTGGTGTATAGCACGATGCCGTACGGATTGATGAGTGAAATAGCGTCGGAGATATTTTCCAGCAGAGCTCTGAAATGCTTAACACTTTCCCGCAGTGCCTCTTCGGCCCGTTTACGTTTGGTAATTATGCGCGCTACGACGATAATTTGTTGAACATGGCCCAGTTCATCTACAGACGCATTCCATTGTGATTCGATATGTTTATATTCATCGTTCTGAATAACCAGGCGATACTCGACCCGTTTATCGGCGGCGCCTCTTAATATGTCATGAAAAGCCTGAAGCGTCAGACCGCGATCGCCGGGATAAACATCAGAAAAAAAGTCATATCCAGCCTCGATCTTCTTATTGTTAAGTATTCTGTGATAAGACGATGAAGCAAAGGTGACATGCCCCTGAGTATCAAGGGTGATGAGCATATCCGAAATGGTATGATCGATCAGCTCGAAAATATCAATGCTCCGCTTGTCTGTTTCATTGAGAATTTCGTAAGATTCGGGAAATTTAGACTTCAATAGGGCGCGCTGCATCGCCGGACCCAGCAGATCCAATTGACTCTTAAAAATATAGTCCGATGCGCCGTTTCTGTAACAGGCTATTGCGGTTTCTTCGCTATTTGGCAGAGTGAGAATTATGACCGGGGTTTTTGGGGATTGCTCTTTGACTACTTTCAGTACCTTCAAACCGTCCAGCGATGCAACGTTGTAATTAGATATTACGATATCAGGATTAAACCCTTTAAGCTGTTCTTTCAGCTCGTCTTCAGTTCCAACTTGTTTCAGTTTGAACAATATCTGTGCGGATAAAAGAGAACTGACAATCAACTTTGCTTCGGAAATGGAATCTTCAACTAAAAGTACGCGAATATCATTATCCATCACATGCCCCAAGAGATATGCAACATTGATTGTTACTTACAAGCTGCCGACTGATATCTAATTTAGTAAAACGACATCGATCTTACAAGAACATAGTATTACCGGGGTACAATAATGTCATTCTATTTCAGAATAGCCCGGAGCAAATTCAAAAATTCGCGCCCATCATTCTGAACAAGCCGGAAATTCTTGTAAGCGCTTTTGTATGATGGATTAATTTCATAAGCTTTTTTGAATTGTGTCATCGCTTTAATAAACAAATTACGACACTGGATCAGATATACCGTTCCAAGTGAGTTATGCAGATCGGCATACTTTGGGTTTTCTTCAACACCTTTTTCCAAACGTTTTCTATAATCTAATAACACCTTTTCGTCTTTCCCGGCGCCGCCAAACAGGAACTTCAGATAAAATCCGTGGATCGTTTCATCCAGATTCGGCTTTTGAATAGCATCTTTAATTTCTCTTATTGTTTCAATTGCTTGCGGCAACTGATCCGATTGCAGAAGTTTTATAGTTTTTTCAAAACGATAGGTATAAAACCTGTAACCCGAAAATTCAGGAACAGTCGTTACAAGGTTCTGCAAACTCTCTGTCACTCTGCTTATTCGGATTGCGACAGGGGGTAGATTTTTGTCTTCAGGGCTGTTTTTTACACTTTCCAACAAAAGAGTCGCAATATTTAATTGCGGTTCAAGATAATTAGGGTTGATTTTCAGCGACGTTTGCAGCTCTTCTATGGCTTCTTCATATTTCTTGAATTTGCCCAACGCAATGCCGAGGTTATTTCTCAAATCGGCATAGTTCGGCTCCATGTCTACCGCTTTTTTTAAGATTTCAATAGCATCAGATAAGTCGCCTTTTTGAGCTAAAGCCATACCCAGATTGTTGTACGATTCAACTAATTCAGGATTTTTTTCAACCGCATGCTCAAATTCTACAATCGCTTCGTCCAACAATCCTTTACGCATGAATAGAAGGCCCATCTTATTATGCGAAATAGAGTGTTTGACTGTCCGTATTTTGTCGCGGATAAAGAAGAGTAGTTCAATTTCCCATGCAATATCTTGATGAAAAGAGCTCACCGTCTCCTTGAAATCTTCCTCGGTAATATTTCTCATTCCATCATCAAGCTTTTTTCTGTGAACCGTTACCACGCGTCCGGCGTCAAATATTTCCGACTGCATTGTCAACCCGGAAATATTGCCGGCAGTCTGGATATGAAATATCTTGCCTCCGGCAAATACGTTACTGTTCAGTCCTATGTGCTCCATCAGAAAATCTTTCTTGTGGCTATGTAGTTATTATAGATTTAATTCGACGAAATTTATTAAGTTAAACCATTACAGTATGAACAAACAACAAACATGCCTAACAATAATTCTGTTTATAAACTATTATTATTATACGGGTTGCACGCAAAAAAATTAAATTGGGGTGTTCTTAAATTGATAATTTTATCTTTCAAATGCAACTCATTTCTAAACAAATTGTCGCATTCATACGACGCGGTGTCAAACGCTTAATTTTTTATGCCTAATCGAGTTGTTGCGGTAATTAATATTGTAAAAGAAATCTGCGTTCATTATCTTCATTCCGAAAACACCTTTCATTATTAAGCAGGACGACAAAATCCAATGAGTACACATGATGCATGGATGCACTTCGCGTTTAAAGAAGCCGAGAATGCATACAAGAAGAATGAGGTTCCGGTAGGCGCTGTGGTCGTTTTTGAAAACAGAATTATCGGCAGGGGACACAATCAGATCGAAATGCTCCAAGACCCGACAGCCCATGCTGAAATGATAGCAATTACTTCCGCTGCTGCAACTATCGGCTCGAAATGGCTGAATGGCGCGACGCTGTATGTGACTCTCGAACCCTGTGTCATGTGCGCAGGGTCAATTGTACTGGCGCGAATGGACGCGGTTGTATTCGGAGCTTACGATACAAAGACCGGTGCATGTACGTCGTTGTATAATATCGTCCAAGACGAAAGACTCAATCACCGCGCAGAATTGATCGGCGGGGTCATGGAAGATAAATGTTCGTCCATTCTCAGGGATTTTTTTGCACAATTACGAAAACAAACGCCGAATATGAATTGATCACTTCTGATGCATTAGCGCGCGGTAATATTCTATCGTCCTGCTTAAACCTTCCCGAATATCAACTGTCGGTTCCCATCCCAGAATTCTTTTTGCCTTACTTATGTCTGGGCGGCGGACAGCCGGATCGTCCTGTGGAAGAGGTTCATGAATAATTTTGCTTTTACTCTTGGTTAGCTCAATGATTATCTCTGCAAATTGCAGGATGGTCATCTCGTTTGGATTACCTATATTAACGGGCCAATGTTCGTCGGACTTCATCAAGCGGTAAATGCCGTCAATGAGGTCACTGACGTAGCAAAACGAACGCGTCTGTTTGCCTTCACCAAAAACCGTAATGGGTTCGTTTCGGATGGCTTGATTAATAAAGGACGGCACGACACGCCCGTCATTGGCGCGGTTACGAGGCCCGTAGGTATTAAAGATACGCACAATACGCGTGTCCACTTTATGAAACGTGTAATAGGCCATAGTCATGGCCTCCGCGAATCGTTTTGCTTCATCGTAAACGCCACGCGGCCCGACCGGATTAACATTGCCCCAGTATTCTTCATGCTGCGGATTGATCAATGGGTCGCCGTACGTCTCGGAAGTCGATGCTAGTAGGAAGCCGGCGTTCTTATGTTTGGCAAGTCCCAGCGCCTTGTGTGTTCCGAGTGATCCGACTTTCAGGGTTTGTATAGGTAATTCCAGATAGTCGATTGGGCTTGCAGGGCTGGCAAAATGAAAAACAAAATCAACCTGCCCGTCCACATAAAGATAATTCGTTACATCATAGAAAATAAAAGTGAAATTCTTATTTCGGATGTGTTCGATATTGGAAATACTGCCGGTGATCAGATTGTCAATACTAATGACCTCATGTCCTTCTGCAAGCAAGCGGTCACACAGATGTGAGCCCAAAAATCCGGCGCCTCCTGTAACGACTATTCTCATGCATGTCTCCGATTTAATTTGTCTGGAGTTGAAAATTGTTCAAAACTATCATATTTCTTTTCGTAGCCGGGCGGCCGGAATCATCATTTGCTCGCGATACTTTGTAATGGTTCGCCGTGCTATCGGCGTTCCGCGGTCTGTGAGCATTTTCGCCAGATCCTCGTCGCTCAACGGTTTCTTCTTATCCTCCTCGTCAACCACTTGCTTTAATAGAGCTTTGATATGTTTGGTGGACACGTCTTCGCCGTCAGAATTGACCATGCCGGTCGAAAAGAAATATTTTAATTCAAAAACCCCGTAGTCCGTCTGCGCGTACTTTCCATTCGTTGCCCTGCTTATCGTAGAAATATCCATGCCTATTCTCAAAGCAACATCTTCAAGTTTCATGGGTTTGATAAATTCCCTGCCTTTTTCAAAAAAGTCCTTCTGAATATCGACGATCGTTTCCACAGTTCTGTAGATTGTATCACGGCGGCGGTAAATGGAGTTGATAAGCCATTTGGCGGCCTCCAGCTTATTTTTGATGAATTCTTTTGCTTCTTTTTTTTCTTTATTCTTTTCCAGCATCATTTTCCTATAAGCGTGATTAATACGCAAATTAGGAACCCCGTAATCGTTTAATATGATCTCAAATTTGTCGTTCACTTTCTTGATGAGGACGTCCGGTGTGATATAATTTTGTTCGGGCTTGATATATCCGTCGCCCGGCTTTGGATTGAGTTGCAGTATATATCCGATTACATTCTTGATAGATTCCATGGGTATCTTGAGCTGCCGGCTGACCTTGTCGTAACGGCGGTTGATAAAGTCGTTATAGGCTTCGTTTATGATTTGGATAGACAGCGAAATCCCATCGTCATAAAATCCGGTTTTTGATCTTTCAAGCTGAATAAGAATACATTCCCTTAGGTCGCGCGCGGCTATACCCGGCGGATCCAATGATTGCACCACTTTCAAAACTTTTTCAACTTCAGCATTTGTTGTATGCAATTCCTCCGCAATGACCTGTAAAGGGTCAATCTTGGCGATAGGCTTAATTTTTTTTTGAGAAACTTCAGACTCGTTTTGAGCCGGGTGAGAGGAGTTGTTTTCCTGAATAAACGATATATTGTCTCCTTTGAAATCGTCCGCTGCTTCGGCAAAACTTTTTATTTCTTCGGCCTTTGATCTTTCAAGAACAGGCTCATCAAACATAAGGTAGCCGTCTTCGTTGATATTCCAAATAATGTATTCGCCGATCTCGCGTTCTTTTTCGTTCAGCGGAGTAAATCGAAGTTGTTCTAAAAGAAAATCCGCCAGCGTCTTTTGATCGGGCTGTATCCATTCCGACTCGTCCTCTTCACTGCTAAAATCGCGAGGCATTCGTACTTCAAAATTATTCTCATCATTCAAAAACTTGTCCCAGTCAACTTCCTCCTCTTCTTTACGTTCTTTTTCACGTTCAGCCTTAAGTTGTTCTTCCTCTTTCTCTTTTTCGTCTTTCTCCTGTTTCTGCAGCAGTTCCTCTTTTTCCTCTTCTTCGAGTTCCAATTCCTCTTCTTGTTCGGCAACTTCTTCTAGTTCCTGAACTTCTTCCAATAGGGGATTCATTTCAAGTTCTTGTTTGAGCCTTTGTTCAAGCTGTTGCAGAGGCAATTGCAGCAGACTGGACAGCAATATCTGCTGCGGAGTCATCTTCATCTGCTGGCTCAAAACCTGTTTCATACCCTGGGACATCCGTCAGTTTCTCCTTAGTGTCTAAGCTTAAATTTATCGCCAAGATATAATTTACGCGCCTCGGGATCATCCGCCAAATATTCGGCAGAACCGCTTTTTAACACTTTGCCGTCGAATAGCAGATAAGCGCGATTGGTAATAGCGAGCGTTTCGTGAACATTATGGTCAGTAATCAGAATCCCAATGCCGCGCTCGCGCAATTCTTTTACAATGGATTGGATGTCTTCTACTGCGATCGGATCTATGCCGGCGAATGGTTCGTCCAGAAGTAAGAATCGGGGATTGGTCACCAATGCCCGCGCGATCTCGGTTCTGCGCCGCTCGCCGCCGGATAGCGAATACCCTTTGTTCTTCGCAATGCGCGTGATCGTCATGTCCTCCAGTAATTGTTCAAGTCTCTGCTTACGTTCCTGGCGCGAAATATCCAAGGTCTGCAGAATGGCCATGATGTTTTGCTCGACAGTTAATTTTCGGAATATGGAAGCTTCCTGAGATAGATACCCTATGCCCATGCGCGCCCGGCGGTACATTGCCATTTTGGTGATATTTTTTTCATCGAGAAATATTCGGCCCACGTTTGGCTTGATCATACCGGTGATCATATAAAACGTTGTAGTTTTCCCCGCACCGTTGGGACCAAGTAATCCTACGATTTCTCCCTGAGTGACTTGAACATCAACGCCGTTAACTACGCTTCGACCGCCGTATTTCTTAACTAGCGCCTCCGCGCGCAAGGTCTTTTTTGCTTCACGCTGGTGGTCAATGTAATCTGCTGTCAATTCAATGGCATGCGAAGACACGTGACTCGCAGAGGCGTCACGGTTCGCGTTGACATTCTGGTTTTCTAAATCAGTTCTTTCCAACTTTGTCCTCATATTTTTCAGGAAAGTAAGTTCCTTCCGTTCCTCCCACGACTTTAAATCGGTCTAGCTTACCGGACCCTGCAAAATAAAGTGTGATCTTTGGTCCGGAAATTTCGTTGACGCCGCCATTATTCTCAAGGTAATAAATGTTATATGCATTTCCTTGGGCCTCCAGCGTTTGCAGCTTGTTGTCGTCAATGGACATCGTCATTTCTTTAGCTCTCAATCGGTGAGTTTTTTTTCCACGTGAGTCTGCTTCAGAAGAGGCTTCGCCATTACCTTTAATGTAAATAGTATTCACGGCCTTATTCTTGAACTGCACCTGCATAGTGTCGCCAGTCATTAAATTTTTTTCATAAGTTGCTGCCGGTTTTTCTTCAAGCAACAAGGTTTCTTTCTTTGTAAAAAATGTTGCCTTCTGCGACGTGGTATGGAGTTTTTCTCTGACAAAAGATACGCTGTCTTTAATAATAACTTCGTTTCTTTTGATAAACGACTCCACGAATAGTCCTTTTGCAGATAACTGGTCTTCGGACCGATATGGCGTTGGATGGCCTGTGCTGTCCAATAGGGGCTTGGAGGTCATGCCCCTGCTTAAACGAGCCGTATTCTGACCTTTGAACTTTGTGCTGTCATATTGTATCATATAAGGGTGACCTTTCACGTTTGCATATTCCCTTCTGACGTCGTAGAATGTTTCATCCCCGTAAATAGTAACAGATTCCAGGCTGTCAAATACAACAACATTCCCATAAGCAAACAGTTGCCCTATATCCTGAAAATAGATCAACGAATCTGCAACCAGCGTTGTAGAACGGTCAATAAATACCACGTTGCCCTGGCATACTGATTTTCTTTGCTTGGCATAATACCGTGCCTTTTCGCAGAAGATCGTACGGTGACGGTCATTTAGCGCCACATCACCTATCAGGATGGCCATCTGAATATCCCTGAAAAATGCGGCCTGATCGCATGTTGCCGTTAGGGTGTCCTGAGAAAATTTTACATGTCCTTTGGCTTTGAGAATATCCTTATTGTCAATACGCTGATTTTCAATCTCATCGGCCGCGTCAAGCCGCAAAGGATTATATTCCTCCTGTGTTTGCCGTGGTGAATTTGTTTGCGCCCGCAACATTTCATAGGTCAATGTTAAGAGCATTAGCGCTGCCAGGAGCCTATTTACAAAAAGGATCATCATTTCTCATGAGGCATTATACATTGCTCATTATTTGTTTTCCTTCAGCACGTTCTGCATTTCCTTGTCCATTTCATCATCCTGCTTCCGAACGGTTTTTTCGCTTTTGGATCGGATCGAACCTGTGCGTAGATCTATATCCCGGGCGGACTGTCCGTATGCATTCTTCATCTTCCAATTGGACAAGTTCTTGTTGGATTCAAATCCATATCCATTGAGCGTGTCTTCGGCAGAGGTCAGAGTCACAAAACCGTCTGCAAATACTAATTGTTTCTGGTCATCCCAGTAGATCTTTTGAGTTCGCATCATGAGCCCGCTGTCGGATACGATCACGACATTTCCGAAAGCAGTAAGATTATTCGTGGCGCCGCGAACTTCTCCGCTGTCGGCGGTCAGCGTCGCATTGTGTTTTCCTTTTTCGTAGAACTCCACTCGCAAGCTCTGCCCGAATGTCGTCAGTTTTTGAGCATTCCACCGCATCATATGTCTTGAAAAAAGTTCAGCCTCAACCACGCCCCTGGTTGTAAAAACAGCTTTAGAATTCCAGCCTTCCTGATCAGGGCCGGCCGGTTCTTTATCGGCTGACTCTACGCTTGATTCGGTCAAATCGGAACAGGCAACCACTGATAAGAGCGCTGCAACAAAGACTAAGATGGCCGTGATTTTGTTTATATAAAAAACCATTTCTTACGCTAATTTCAGGAAAGAGAGCGAATTTAGATTCTGCAATTCCTCCATATGAAACTGCAAATGCCGAAGAAGCAAGTGATAGACTTCATGGCAAGCTTTCTCTGACATCGCAATATTGTATAATCCATTTCCGTGTGAACGAGCTATTTGTCTCATAATACCCAAAGATTCTTTTGACAATAGTGCCCCTGAAACATTCCGCAGGTGAGAGGGGCAAGACTCACAAACTACTCGCCCATGTTCCACACTGAAATTCAGCTCTTTGTGATCCATCACATCCCGGCAATTTTTGCATGAATCAAAATCCATCGTAAATCCTAATCGAGTCGCGACGTGCAGCATGAAATACAATAACCCATTCACAGGTCTTTTCTCCGCGCGGTCAATGCCCTGCAGAGTTTGTACCAAGAGGTCAAATATATGTAAATTATCTTCATTGCCGTGGATTAGACGATTGCACATTTCTATAATAGCCAGCGCCTCATACGTTCTGTCCAGATCATTATGAATCTGGAGAAACGGATCGATAACGCTCACATCTGAGACATATTGAAGGTCTCTTTCAGTCCGATCATAGTAGATGACCGAAATGTAATTAAATAGTTCTAATGAACCTCCGTATTTACTCTTAACGTCGCGCGCGCCTTTTGCAAGCAAATTGACTTTACCCATATTTTTCGTAAAAGTGGTAAGGATTTTGCTTGTTTCCCCATAGGGAATGGTCTTGAGAATTATAGCTTCTGTGCGTTGGATCGACATTCTGTTGGCTCATTTTTTGCTATCTCGTGCATGTCAACATAAAATTATTTATGTCGAAAATCAACAGTAATTTCAAGCTTCTGTGGCCGGTTTGAAGTCAAAAATACCTTGATTTTAGCTTTTAAATGGGGTAATATTCTGCAATAAAATCATGCGGTACTGTTATGAAAAAGACAATCATTATTATTAGTTCTGCTGTTGGCCTTTGCGTACTGGGTTTTGTTTTTCAATCAAAGTTACATAGCGGAATTTCCTTGTTTCAGGATTTGAAAAAGGCAAAAATAGAGTTTGCCGAGGAAGAGTTTAATTTCGGTAAGATCAAAGAAGGCGAATTGGTGGAACACGTGTTTACCTTTACCAATATCGGGAATGATACGTTAAAAATAGCCCAAGTTCGTGCCTCATGCGGCTGCACTGCAACTTTGCTTAGCGCCAATCGGATTCCGCCTAAAGGTAACGGAGAAATCAAGACCACGTTTAATTCAAAAGGCAGATTCGGAACACAAAAGAAAACTCTTACTGTTTTTTCAAACGATAGTGACTCACCTGCAATAAAACTCGTATTCCGTGCGGAAATTGAAGCTTCGGGAAACAAAAACCCTTGAGGCGCGTTCTATGATATGGCGACGGAATTTTTATTAAACCAACAACCTTACATATGAATAAAAAAATCAAAGTTCTCGTAGCTAAACCTGGCCTGGACGGCCACGATCGCGGCGCAAAAATTATAGCCAGCGCGCTTCGGGATGCGGGCATGGAAGTCATTTATACCGGGTTACGTCAAACTCCGGAGATGATTGTGAGCGCAGCAGTTCAGGAAGACGTTGATGTAGTTGCAGTCAGTATATTATCGGGGTCCCACATGACGTTATTTCCAAAAATCCTGGAACAGATGAAAGAAGAAGAACTTGGAAACAAGCTGCTGATCGGTGGCGGTATCATCCCGGACAAAGACGCTGAGAAACTCGAAAAAATGGGCGTTGGAAAACTATTCGGTCCTGGAACTGCAACAACGGAAGTAGTACAGTTTATTCAAGACTGGATGCGCAGTCACCAAACCGAGCCAATAACTTAATTCTCCATGAGTAACATTACTTCGATTTTCTGGGATCTGGGAGGGGTCGTTTTGACCAATGCATGGGACCGTGAACAACGTGTTCATGTGCTGAATGAATTTAATATCCGCGCCGCTGATGAATTAAACGAATTCGGCGACCGGCACCGCGAAGTAGCCGCATTGTTTGAAAGCGGCAAATTTTCGCTGCAAGAATATCTAAATTTGACACTGTTTGGAATGCCGCAGATTTTTACTCACGACCAGTTCAAGGAAAAAATGTTCGAACAGTCGAAATCTTTACCCGGTATGGAAGTGCTAAAACAAGTTGCAGGATCCGGTAAATATTTTTTGGCATCGCTGAACAACGAATCGAAAGAACTCAACGAACACCGTATCAGACATTTTGACCTTTTTAATTATTTCGGAGCGTTTTTTTCGTCTTGTTATCTTAACATCATGAAGCCTAATCCTGAGATTTATCGTGCCGCCTTAAATATTTCACACCGCAAGGCGGAGGAGTGTGTGTTTATTGATGACCGTTCGCAAAATGTTGAGGCGGCACGGCATTGCGGGATGCACGCAATCCACTACAAAGATCCGGACCAATTACGGGTCGAACTCGACAAACTCAACATATCCATCTAAGGCTTTGAGTTCGCTATGGTGACTTTTGAGCGGCTGACCAAAAGCAAACTGCATTACTTTTCTTCGGTTTTGGACAAAAAACAGAGGCAGGCGTCAGGATTATTTCACATCGAGGGCATTCATCTCTTTGAGGAATTCCTGAAGAGTGGATTTAGAGCCGACTGGATAGTCCTTCACACCGACTTTATTTCACAACATCCACAGCTGGCGAATACGATCTGGAACAAATTCTCCGCAATTACATATCAGGCAAACTCTGCGGAATTCCGAAAAATATCCGATACGGAAAATGCGCAGGGAATTGCTGCGGGTATTCATCAGAAAAAAAACAATGAAGTCGATTTTTCTACTGCAAGTAAAGACATTATCGTGGCATTAGATCAGATTAACGATCCTGGAAATTTAGGAACGATTCTTCGCAGCGCCGATTGGTTTGGGATTAAGAAAATTGTATTAAGTAAATCGTCAGTGGATATTTATAATCCGAAAGTGGTTAGGGCAAGCATGGGATCGATCTTTCGGGTAACCTGTCAGTCTGTCGACATGCCGCAATTTCTGAGACTGGCAAAAGAGAAAAACTATCGTATTTTCGCGGCCTCCATCGATCCGGGTGCACCTGTCGAATTAGACAAAACGAATACGTCAAGCGTTATTGTCATCGGGAATGAAGCGCATGGCATTTCGGATCCCATAAAGCAGCTCTGTTCGCACGAGATCAGAATTCCTAAATTCGGCCATGCAGAGTCGCTGAATGCCGCCACCGCCTGCGCGATTTTGATGTACGAATTTTCAAAACAACGCTACGGGGATGCCAAGTGAAACGGATAATCAAAAACGGAAAAATTGTTACGATGAATGCCGCGCGTGAAGTAGTGCGCGGCGATATTCTGATTGAGGGCGCTGCGATCAAGAAAGTTGGGCGTTTAAACCGATCTGATTTCAAAAACGCAAAAATCATGGACGCCTCAGGGTTGATTGTTTCGCCGGGTTTTGTCCAAACGCATGTGCATTTGTGTCAAACCCTTTTTCGTAATCTTGCGGACGATCTTGAATTGCTTGATTGGCTGAAACTGAAAATCTGGCCGTTCGAGGGCGCTCATTCGCCTCACTCGATAGCCTTGTCAGCCAGGATCGGGTTGGCCGAACTTATTAAATGCGGAACCACAACGATTATGGATATGGCTTCGGTTCATCACACCGACCAGGTTTTTGAAGAAATCGAAAAATCCGGCATACGGGCAATTTGCGGGAAAGCCATGATGGATGACTGTACCGGCGCCCCGAAGAGCCTGACGGAATCTATGAGATGGTCGATCGATGAGAGTTTGCGCCTTAAAAAAGACTGGCATGGAAAGTCGAATGGACGGATACAATTTGCCTTTGCGCCTCGATTTGTGTTGTCCTGCAGTGAGAAACTCTTGTGTGAAGTGCGTGATATTGCAGCTGACGAGAAATTGATTATTCATACTCATTCTTCCGAAAATCGAAGCGAACTCGACGAAGTTATCCGTCGCTATCAGATGAGTAATATTGAATATTTTCATCATATCAATTTGACCGGGGAACGATTATGCCTCGCTCACTGCATATGGCTTAATTCGAAGGAAATGGATATCCTGCAGGAAACGCAAACTAAGGTGCTGCATTGCCCTTCGTCCAATCTAAAATTGGGATCGGGAATCGCTCCCGTTCCGGAAATGCTTGATCGCGGCATTACAGTGTCTCTGGGCGCCGACGGCGCTCCGTGTAATAATAATCTGGATGTGTTTCAGGAAATGCGTCTGGCAGCGCTTATTCAAAAACCCAGAGTAGGCCCTAAATCCCTAACAGCGGAAAAAGTATTTGAAATGGCAACCATCCAGGGAGCGCGCGCGCTTGGAATGGAAAAAGAAATCGGGAGCATTGAGCCTGGGAAAAAAGCAGATCTTGTTTTGATTGACTTAGAGAATGTACACTCTATGCCGGAAGAAAATATATACTCCAGCATTATCTATTCTGCCAGATCCACAGATGTTAAAACGGTTATTGTCGACGGCAAAGTTGTAATGAAGAATCGTGAATTGCGAACCATTGACGAACAGCAAGTTGTCAAAAATATTCGTCCACAGATCAAAAAACTATTAAATCGGATATGAACATCAAAAGCTTTGACTGCTCGGGCGTGTATTTTGTATATTTAGTCTAAATAATATCATTGTACAGACTGTGATATGGAAGACTATATTCTCATCAGTTTATGTGAATCTATCGGCTTTCTGTATTTGTGGCCTCGGACGGTGGAAAAAACAACCGATTGGAGCAGTAAATTCACGCAACGGGATAATCCACACCTGCGTATTTGTTACTTTGCCAGAAAGTGGGTGACGCCTTTACTTTTTGTGGCGCTGACAGTCGTGGCTATTGCGGTTGTTTTGGAGCATGCTAAAGAATTTTTTGATATCATTAATCTTAATTTGCTCGTAGTGATGTCGTCTCTGCTGATGGGATCTCTTGCCAGCCAATATATCGTTGAACGATATAGAGCTGGTCGCAAACATTTTTTCAGTTAACTGATATATGTACATCCCCGGCGTATAGTTTTTCAGCTTTTCCGTTTCGTTCCACAACTAAAGCACCGTCTTTCGCGATGTCTATTGCCATTGCTTCAAATGTATAATCACCCTTCATAACCGTAATCCGATGTCCCAGCATACCGGACAGTGATTTCCATCGTGTGATAATTTCTGAATTTAAATTTAGGCTGTTCTCGTCAAACTTAGACATTATTCTCTGCAGCAGAGCCGCGCGATCCCATACGGTCTGCGTTTCAATAAACAGCGAAGTTGCCGTGCTGTCCAGTGGTTTCGGGAAGTCTTGCTGATTGATGTTTAGGCCGATACCGACAATCAGGAACAACTCCTTGTTCTTATTCACTGTTTCTAACAAAATACCGCAGATTTTTTTACCGTGAATAAGAATGTCGTTAGGCCATTTAAGTTCCAGAGGCAGCCCGGTCAGTTCCTTAAGCGCCTCACATACAGTGAGTGAAACCGCAAAATTGATCCAAACCATCTTTTCCTGCTGCTCACCCGGTTTAAGGATAAGTGACATCCAAAGGCCCATGCCTCGACGTGATTCCCATCGTCTGCCAAGCCGCCCTTTGCCGCTGGTCTGATGATCCGCAATAACGATGTATTTATATTGATTATCCTCTTGCAGGACGAGTTTTTTTGCATATTCATTAGTTGAATCAACCTCATCCAGTTGAATAATCTTGTAGTTGGAATTAATCATGAAGCGGGACTATTATCTTTTTTGATTTTTAGTACTGATGATCTCGGCAAGAATGCTGATCGCGATCTCTTCCGGTGAATCGCCGCCAATGTCTATTCCTATCGGGGCATGGATTCGTTTGAAAAGGGATGGATCAAAACCGTCGGCCTGCATATTTTTATACACGGTTTGAACTTTCTTCTTGCTTCCGATCATTCCAATATACCTGGCAGGTGAATTTATTACTTGCCTCAGCGCCGCTTCGTCCGTTGGGCATCCTTTCGAGACAAGACAGACAAAAGTGTTTTCATTAATTTTTGGAATGGCGCTGAAATCCGGCGGCGTGTGAATCCAATTGATTCTTGACTCAGGTTCATTTCCGATCGCGTATTCTTCACGGTCATCGACAATGGTAATATAAAAATCGAGCAGGGAAGCCGCTTTGGCGAGGGCCTTCCCGACATGGCCTCCGCCGACGATCAATAGGGCTGGGGTATTGGTAACCATTTCAATCATCACCTCCACTTGGCCACCGCATATCGCGCCGGTAGCATATTTACCTTCCTGGTTAAAAGAATATTTTTTTATGATAGTTTTGCCATCGCGCAAAACGCCGAGAGCATCTTGAATAACAATGGATTCAAAAATTCCCCCGCCGACGGAGTGAAGAAAACTTCCGCCCGGAAAGATAAGCATTTTGGCGCCTTCCTTTCGAGGAGTCGAACCATTTGCACTGACGACGGTTGCGACGGCAATCTTTTCGTATCGCTCTAATGATTCAAGAATATCTTTATAAATTTGTTTCATCTCTGCTATCCAATGGCGATAAGGGTTTTATCCTCAAGATCCTGCTCCATATGATAAACCCGAGCCCGATAATGAAGATAATGACGGCAAAATATATCATGTTCCAGCTGTACTGCTCCATGATCGTTTTAGCAAAGGACATGACAAGGTGCCACGTTTCGTTGCCGACAGAATCAACCGATGCTGCGCCACGCGCAATCCGTTGCGAAGATATGGAAAAGACATCATCACTTTTCGCTAATGCGAAAGCAAAAGGTAGCGAAAGCAGCATACCACTAAGTACGAACGGAAACCCAATACGATGCAGCAAAACGGATAAATTTCCGTAGTTAATGGTTGCAATGAGGATAAGTAATAACAGCAGTGCGCCGTATCCAAAAACAGCAAATGATTGTGAAAACCGATATAAAGATTTTAATTCACGTATAATTGTTATTTGATCGGTCGCCCCGCCTGTGCTCTTAAGCAAAATAAGGCTATCGGGTAAAACGTCAACCGACCTGTATATTTGAGTCCGAATTGATTTGAATATTAATTTCTTTATTTCATCCGGTGGCCTGCATGTGACGTGGAGTTTCCGGATATCGAAATCCACTCCTTTGCGCATGGTCAAAAAACCCGGGCTCATTGTTTTCAGATCCTGCTGCGTGCACTCAGGCAGGCTATTTATTTTGTCTTCGATGACCACCGAAAGATTTTCAGTAAGCAGATTTTTACGGTCCTCCAATTGGATTCCAACAAAGAATCGTCCATCCGTTACAGGATCTTTCATAAAATTAATCAGATCGGTATGCGCGGCAGATACGTTGTTCAGTAGCCACTCCTCAGGAAATGTTTCTTTAATAACCTCCTGGAGGTCGTCTCGTGCCGGCATCAATGATGTGTCTGCCAAGAGTCCGGCTTGTTTTTGCCCAATGATTGTTCTAACGGTAAGACGGCAGAGATTTTCATGCAAGTTAGCCGATTTGACATTGTCAACCAGCTTCTGCGTATTCATGATCTCATCCAGAAGGCGTTCTATTGGGATAAAAGTTACAGCCAGGAAGGTTACAACGAGACCAAAGAAATATGAAAAAAAGGTTCGCACGGCTTTATTCGCCTCTAAAATTAGGATAGATAATGTTAAATCGTCTCCTGTAATAAAACCGAGTTAATATGAAAAACAAAATTATGAGCACGATGTACCATGGGAAGAAAATACCTACCATTAAAGAAAAAAACAAGAGTCCAAATTTAATAGTTAAGATCGAAGCAGAAACGTTTTTGAGTACTATGAGTCTAACGTAAAATGGCAACGTCATTAATGATGGAATCAGGATCAGCCAGTCCATAGCTATTCCGGCCAAGGTAATGGAAATTAGTTCAAATCCCAATGCCCAATAAATTGTTGTGTGAATGCCATAGACGACGCAAATGGTCTTTTTTTGTGTAAGTTTATCGCCTTCCGCATCAGGAATAGTCGTTAAGAAGTAAAGTGCAGTATTGAAGAAGAGATAGGGCAAAGATCTTTCGATGAATAAAAGAAAGGAGGAATCGAGCGCAAACCAACCAAACGCAAATGCAAAAATTCCCATTAGTGAATTGGCTATAAAGCTGCCGAAAGTTCTGTCTTTGAGTGAAAAGGGTTTCAGATTATAGGCTACGGTGATCAGGAATAAAGCCAGTATATGAATGAACAACATCGGCCATGAGATAAATGCGGCGATGGCAAGTGATAATACTATCAATATCCATGTTTCTATTATCATGGTTTTTTGATGAGTGACACCTTCAGACAGGAAGAACAGTTTCTGATTGACTCGGTCGGTTTCTTTATCTTTGATCTGGTTAACGATAAAGCCGGCGCCCATAACCATTGCGGAAGAAATACATACCAGGATTAACGAAGGATTTGCCTCGAAAAAACCCAAGTGACCTTGGGTGTTACGTGCAGCTAGAAATCCGGCTAATGTGGTGGTCCATCCCGGAAAGAAAAGGATCGGCCTCAGGACAAAGAAGTAATCCAGTAGATTAAAGAATCGCATAGCCTCAAAGTGATGCGGATTTTTTTAATAATATAGTTGATTCATGGGCTAGTTTCAAGACATCTGAAATTGCAACTGAAGCAAAAAAAAACCTCAAAGCTTGCTTTGAGGTTTTATAACGAAAGATAATAACGATCGAATCAATAATCTGGAGACATCTCCTTTTTATCGTTTATCGTGAATCTCTTCTGCTGAATCGGTCGCCGCGATCGCCGAAACTCTTTTTTTCTTGCGGCTTGGCTTCATTCACCACCAACTGTCTTTCCATGTAGGAAAAGTTGTTGAACATTTCGATGG
>JAEUSK010000245.1 GCA_016787925.1 bacterium
TATAGCCGCAGCGTTTGCATCGATACCGTTTCCCGAGAAGACGATAGATTTTGCGGCTATGACAACGAGTACAAAAAACGCGTCCTTTTTTGTAACACAATTTTCGAAGAAAAAGTCGGGCTCGATTCTCACTTTTTCCAAATAAATTCAAACGTTTGCAGATCCATACACTAATTTAATCATTTTAAATTTAGTGCAAGATCTTTTATAATTACCTAATCCGAAACTGGTGAATTTTTTTGATATGCCATATAGGCCAAGTGCCGTCACGGTTTCGTTCAAATCGACAATGATGTTTTCGCGTCCGATCAGCGCCAATTTGAAATAATCTTTGCCGGAGTTATTCTTTCCGGCTCCTGCCTGAACCGACCGGATATTTTCAAGAGGAATAGAAATAAACCATCGAAAGCCAATCCTGATCTGAAGTTCATGATCGCCGATGAGGATCGGCCTTTTTCGGGCGGCGTTGTAATCGGCGAACATAAAGATGATTCCGTACATACTTAATAAGGTCAGAACCCATGCGGCCGTACTGCTCCAGTGATTCAAAACTAAATGCAGTGAGAACGTTTCAATGAGAATTAAAAAAAAGAAAGTTCCCACGACCGCGCCGTAACCCGATTTTTTATGATAAGAGAATTCCGTCTCCTTTCCCATTTCCTTCTTGCCGTTCCACCCGAAAAAACCGTAATAGATAACAGAAATTTCCGTCGCAAAAATGTCGGCGGCTTTTTTTACTCCGAGGATCTTGTATAAACTGCTGCGGACGTTCTGCAAAAAATCATTGGTTCCGACCGCCAGCGATTTGTATTCCGTCGCCGTTAACCTGACCTTGTAAATGATAAAACCGATTGCGAATAATTCTAAAGGCGCGAGCAAGATCTTCGCTTTCTCGATATACTCTTGATCGCCCGAAGGAAGCAAGAGTGATGCTGCGAGTAGAGCAAGAAAGACCACCGGGATGATCGTGATCTTCGGTACACTGCTTTTTCGGATAAGAAGAAAATAAATCAGGGGAATGAAAAAAATAATATCAACGGTGATAGCCAATGACAATGCGTTTGTATTTGAGATGTATTTTTCCGATCGGACAATAAGATAACATGCTCCCGTGATGCATGTAGCGGCTAATAGGAAGAGCAACAGCAACTTATTACCGGTTGCCGGCATTCGTTTTTGTGTCCCGTCGTATGTTGTGTTGTTCATCTAATCGGTACTATTGTTACACTGTTGGAACGAATCTAGTTCACCGTGAATCCGGCCGAATGAAGCATTGCTCCGGAAGGATCGAGTATCTCGACTTTCCAATTTCCTTTTCTTCCGGTGACAGTTCGGTATGCATATGTGCGCATAGGGCTGGATCGGATGTCGAGCGGCGTTTCGCCGATAGATTCTCCGTTCAGATACCATTTCACCTTAACGGTTTTCCCCTGCCCGCCTGAAATTCTCATCCAGCAATACACTTTGCCGGCCGATCCGGAAAAGGAAACTCCTTCGCCTACGATCTCCATTTTATCAACTCCCGCGCCAAATTTGAGCGATTCAACTTTCATTCCGTTCACCGTTCCTCCGGAAACGGACTTGGAAGTCGAACCATTTGTTTTGTTCGTAGACGCTGTCGTAGACGCGGAGGAGGTGCTAACTTTAGATGAACCGGCAGTAGAGGTTTCGGTGTCTTTCGTTTTTTCAACGGCTTTGCCTGCGCCGAGCTCGGAGTTGGCGCGTGTAATACCGTACACGCTGGACAGATCGTAAGGAATATAACGCGCCGGTTCACGGCGGCTTTCTCCGCCGTAACTCAGCATGAGAGCGATTTTGTTTTCTATGTCAATCCATTCTATGAATATGGCGCTGTGTTCAATATTATTGTAGGAATGATTC
>JAEUSK010000266.1 GCA_016787925.1 bacterium
ACGGGGTTTTTGATGTATTCTTCATGCACTCTAAAATCTCTGAAATTGACTTGAATGATAAATCCAATTAACCCATGTTTAAACAAACAACCGTTACCTATGTCCCCGAACACCTGTTACCTATCTCTCCGGTCTGTACAAAGGCGGGGGAGAAAGGGGGCGGTTCACTGCAAATACGGATCGACGCCGATGATCTTTTCCCAATTCTGGCTGATGACCTTCCCGTCCGTCTGCGCCATCGCATTCTGAGCCGCCTTCAACTGCGCGTCCTGCGGACAGGATTTCTCGAGCTCATTCAGTGTGGCCGGGTCGAGATGCGTGATGGTCTGGGCGTGGAGATGGGGGGTGATGATGAATAAGAGTGTGATGAGGGGGAGTAGTTTTTTCATAGAACACCAGCTTATTTTATTGGTTGTTCATTATTTGAACTCAATTTTAAAATTAAAGATCAATTGAGAAAACAAATAATTTAATACTGATTTATTTCAACATGAAGAGAGGAAAAGTGAAAAAAGAGGGGCTTTATTACTCAGTATGTAACAAGTTTGTTATTCAAGGCATAACAAATGGGAACAAAGTGTTTTTTGTTACTGGATAAGAGATCTGAGTTTGTGTCCTGAGCAGATACTGCGATGATTGCATCGCCACATCGCCAGCAATGCTTTACATTTGGTTCAATGTTGCTGAACTGCCTATTTTTTTGATAGAGTAATCGATTTATTTCTCGTAAGCTACCTCGCCTCTTCTTTGTTTCATCATCTTGTTCTGATTCAGGCAATCTATTTAGAGCATCTTGAATTTCAACAAAATCAGAGCGCTTCGAATCAAAGAAATCTTTTATTTTACATTCGTATTTTGATTCTGTACACTTAGAAGCTGTGTTATCAAATAAGTTATGTGTCTCAACAGGAGCATGAATATCAACAAAACATTTCATTTTGTTTGTTACAACTGCTAGTTTGTCAGCCATTCTCCAGACATTGCGAATCTGATATTTTAAATATTTTAGACTTTCCAATACTAATATTCTATCTAAAGGTATCTCAGGATATTTTTCATTGAGACTTGCCGGCGTGTCATCCTTAATCCCTTTCCAAATCGGTTTCATAGATTCTAAAATCAAACCTAATCTATGCCTCTGTGGAGTACCGCTAAGCTTTGAAACTCGCTGAAGCACTCCGTCCCAACTATTTTCATCAACAATCATATTATAGAGATACACAAGATAGGTTAATACACCTCGTCTAATTTCCATTTTTATATACTGACTCGTCTCAATATTATCATATTTTTCTTTTTCGGCTGATATTGCTTTCCTCCTTTGAGCCTTGAGAGCATAGTCCACTATTACTGTGGTGTCCAAAAAGAGGCATCTATTCTTGTTCAAAATCAATCTCTCCGTTCAAAATGCCAATAGAAAAATGATTCTCTATCATATCAATACATTCAAAAAAAACATTATCTGTCATCTCAACAATATTATTTCTCAAAAGACTTATAATCTTATATAGTGAGTTTATTTCACTCTTAGTAAATGGTTCGTGCGATTTAAATTTAATATACAGGGCAGTTCGCAAATTTGACAATATTGTGTCGCGATTAGTTATTTCCGTCACTTTATTAGACGCCAGAATCATAACGAGTTCGTATACTGAAGCTTTGACTAAAGACATTTGAGATTCTTTAGTTAACTCATCTTCAAAGTTATCAATTGAATTCTGCAAATAGACTAGGCTCTTTGACAATATCGTTACAGCTTTAGAAATCTTATTTTCAGCGCCATATAAGCCAGATATATCAACTTCTTCAACAGCTGTGTCATTCTTTTGCATTTGTCGAGATTCAAGCTTTGCTATTCGCCTTTCGAAAAGGACAAATTCTCTAGTAATATTGTTATATTGTTTATCTTTTTCGTCAAGTCTCTCATGCAAATATTCAGTCGTAACCCTTAAGTCATCTTTCATTTTTCTTACTGACTCTTGGGAAAGATCAAACAGATCCAAAGAAATTGAGGTATGGTCCTGTGTTTTTTTCATTATTATTTGCTTTTAAATAAGAGTTCAATACTTCGCTCAGATTCCTTTTTGTTGTTTTTAATAAGTTCCCGACATGACAATTGGCCTGAACTCAAAGGCTTCAATGTGTAACGATCTAGATCAATCTGGATTCCCCCTTTATAAAATTTAGTCGGCTCAATTGATTTTATTAACGGATGTGTTGCGGATTGAAGCCGTCTTTCACTAAAATCATTTATAATCAAATTAGTCCCAATGTCTTTATCTTTGAAATTGAGTGTTACGTTAACACCAGTAACTTCATCTCCAAAAATCTTGAATTTATCAGAATCAAAGTTAATAATACTAGTTTCCTTTATTAGTTCTTGGCTCTTACTGCGATTCTCAGACGGATACGTATAAAAAAAACGATTTCCTATTCGGGCAAATGATTCAATTTCAAATTCTTTAATTAGAATTGAGGAGACTGTTTCTGAAAGCTCCTCAAAATCGTCAAGTTTTAAAGGAAACTCTTGTGCAATTGCTAAATTTGTATGACTGATGGAACAACCTAAAAATTTTTCATTTAAAGTAAATTGCGTTCCGTCAACATTTATCTTTTGGAATTCGATATTTGGGTAATATTGAACAATTTTCTTGCAGACTTTACCGCAATTATCAAAGAATAGAAACCCCGAAGGAAATCGAAGTTCCAACACAATCTTTTCCAAAACGAGTTTAGAATGATCAATCATCGTAGTAGTGTTTTGCTGAATATTAAGTTATAGTTTAACAAAAATATAATGCTTCAACGATTCAATAACAAAGATATTAATTGCAGACAACAAATTTGCAAGTATCTGTCGAGACACATCTGTTTCTAAAACTCTCCCATCGCCATATTCGCCAGCGCATTGACGACGAAGCTCATGCGCTGATAGTCTAAGTCATCGGCTTGGTCGTTGCGCGTGTGGTAGTTACGGTTCCTCAGGAAAGCCGTATCTGTTATCATGAAGGCGTCGATCACCGCTACAGTAATTTTTTCAATTTATCTGCATCCGGCAGTATGTTCTTGTATTCCGCCGGAAGCTCCGTCGCAGTTTTATACGTGGCAACCCCCATGGGTTTACTCGTATCTCTGAATGCGAATTCCACGATCTTGTTGTTTTTCTCCTTGCATAAAATGATGCCAATGGATGGGTTTTCGTGAGGCTGTTTCACGTATTCATCCAATGCCGAGAGATAAAAATTCATTTTCCCTACATACTCGGCTTTGAATTTTCCTTTTTTCAGCTCAATAGCGACCAGGCTTCGCAGCTTTCGGTTAAAAAATAATAGGTCAATAAAAAATTCCTCATCATGAACTAAAAGGCGGTATTGATTGCCCATAAAGCTGAAATCCGTTCCGAGCGCCATAATGAATTTCTTAATATCATTTACAATGGCCTGCTCAAGCACCCTTTCGTCGGGCTCTTCGTCGGGATCGGTGATATTGACGAAATCAAGCAGCAGTTCATCCTTGAATGAGTTGAACGCACCAAAACGGAATTTGCTGTCTGTAATGGTTTTGGAAAAATTGCTTTGTAAAGTCCCTTTTTTACCGAATAAATTCCCCTTTAAGTTGTACCGCAATTTTTCTACGCTCCAAAATTCTGCGGCGCAGCGTTCAATATAAAAAAGACGTTCTTCCGGATTCTTGACTTTTGAAATGATCTCCGTATGGTGAGTAAAACCAACCCTCATAAAACTTTCCTTTTGAGCACCGGGTAATTTGTCAGTCGCCAATTGGCGAATTGCAATACCCGATTTTTTCCCTTTTAAATCGTCAGTTGGCAACTGACGATTTTGGAGATAGCCTTTCCATGCTTCATAGAACAGCCGCATATTTTTGATATTGGTTGGAGAAAAACCCCTGAGGCCGGGCAGTTCCTGCTGCAATCGCGCTGAAATGATCTCGATGGCGCCGGTTCCCCAATTACGGTTGCGTGTGTTTAAAGCAACATATTCGCCTACATAAAAATAAAGGGAAAGCAGTTCTCTATTGGCCAGAGTTGCCGCCGTGTACCTGCTTTGCAAAATAGCATTTTTTATCAGGCGTATGGCGTCGATATAACTTTCAAGATTGTTTGTATCAACAATCTTACTTTTCTTTTTCATTCTTTATCTCCATATGACCGCCAAAATATGAGTCCAGCTCAATTGTCGTATCAGCGATACGACAATCGTCCGGATATTTTAAAACTCTCCCATTACCATATTCGCCAGCGCATTGACGACGAAACTCATGCGTTGATAGTCTAAGTTATCGGCTTTGTCGCTGGGCGTGTGATAGTTACGGTTCCTCAGGAAAGCCGTATCCGTGATCATGAAAGCGTCGATCCCGAAGCGCCAGAAATTAAGATGATCGCTGAAGTCGACCCCTTGCACCACAGACGGCGCGGCAAGCTGAGAGCACGGGATCTCGCCGAGAAGCTCCGCGTTATCCTGGAATTCGTCCGCAAGCGACGAAGAAGAAAAATTAGACACCGATGCGATGAAATTTCCTTTTGATGGATAGAAGATTTTGAAGAGCGACGAGGGATATTCTTGTATCTTCTCATCGGAAAAATAGCCGATCATCTCGATGCTTGTCATGCCGGTGACAGCGCGGCCGGAATCTTTCAGCCATTTGGCAAAATGCCAGCTGCCCATATTTTCCG
>JAEUSK010000156.1 GCA_016787925.1 bacterium
TTTTGTTTTATGTTAGAGCCTTCATTCAAAAAGATTGTTTCAGAATGTCGTATATAAGGAGAATTAGAAAAATGGCAAAAGAATGTATTAAGTGTGGAGCAGCCAATAGCTTTACCAAAAATGTCGTTTTCATAAATATTAAGGGCGAAGAGTATTGTACTAAGTGTGCTGATGAATATATCGCTAAAGCCATCTCTGGAATACTGATTACGACTACCAACAATATTGATGGATATACAGTCAATAAATACGTAGACATCGAAAGCGTTGAAATCGTTGTCGGGACCGGAGTATTCAGCGAATTCACAGGAGAAGTATCTGATTTCTTAGGCTCACGCTCTTCCGCCTTTGAACAAAAACTTCAAAAAGCAAAACAGGCCGCTCTTGACGCATTGCGTTACAAGGCCTCTGAAAATGGCGGTAACGCGGTCATTGGAATTGATTTAGACTATACTGAATTTTCAGGAAATCGGATTGGTGTAGTCGCTAATGGAACAATTGTTCTGCTAACCAAAATATAGACGTTATCATATAACACAATGAACTATAGGTTTGTAAAATTAGAAATATCTTCAACCATACGCATATGACTCATCAATTCACTTGCTTCATTCTTCTATCCCTCACCCTCCTCTCCTGCGGAAAGAAAGAGGGCGTCACGTTTGGAAAACCCGTTACGCTCAGAGATGCCGTTTCGATTGACCGGCTTTATACGAAACCCGCGCCGGATGACTTTGCCATGGAAGGTAAGATCGTGCAGATCGATACCGTGCGCGGATCATGGTTCATCCTGGAAGATGACGAGGGCAAGATCGAAGTGTCTTTGACGGAGTTCGTCATTCCGCCCGACGCCAAAGGCAAACGGGCGCTGGTTCAGGGAAATAAACTCGCGAAAGCTTACCGCCGCAGCGCGTCCGGACAGGAGTATGAAACTTTCGTGGTCTACGCATCGGGAGTTGAGATCTATTGACGCTACCTTAACAAGATTCCTAATTCCACCGGGAACTGTTTGAAAAGTTGCGGCGTATTAGATTGGTCGTTTCTATACAAGATAAAATTGTTTTCTTTAAATGAGATTTTTAAAATTGTTTGAACTTATTCATATGAAAAATTGGAACTGACTATGAATCGTGAAGAACATGTTGAACCAAACGTCACCCAAGCTGTGCCTCTTCTGGCCGTTTCCAATATGGAAACAGCCCTTCACTTCTATGTGAATGGGCTTGGATTCGATATGAAGAACAAATGGCTGGATGAGGGCAAGTTGCGCTGGTGCCGGCTGCAACTTGGAGCCGCCGCATTGATGCTGCAGGAATTCAAAAAGGAAGGGCATGATGCCTGGGTTCCAAAGGGACAAGTGGGTGAAGGCGTGTCAATCAATTTCATTTGCAATGACGCATTGCTAATTTACCGTGAACTGAAGTCAAAAGATATTCCGGCAAAGAAGCCTTTTGTTGGCAACGGTATGTGGGTGACAGGTCTCTCAGATCCGGACGGTTATAACTTATTTTTCGAGAGCGTGACGGACATGCCGGAAGATGCAGAATATTCGGAATAAGCTAATTTGATCCTGTTTGCGGCTTTGTTCACTTCTGTGAAATTTGAAACGGTCACGCGATACCAATGACTACCGTACAAAGGACCAATTCCGAGAACCGTGATTTTATTGAACTCGTAAGATTGCTTGATGAAGAGCTTTCAAAAAGAGACGGTGATGATCATCCATTCTATGCTCAATTCAACAAGATTGACAAAATTAACCACGTAATTCTGGCTTATGAAAATGAAAAGCCGGTAGGCTGCGGTGCGCTAAAAGTGTATGACGTGAATACCATGGAAATCAAACGCATGTACGTTTTACCTGAAGAAAGGAAACGAGGAGTTGCCGCAAAAATTCTGTTGGAGTTGGAAATGTGGGCTTCCGAATTAACTTATACGAAATGTATATTAGAAACAGGGAAGAAACAGCCTGAGGCTATCCTGCTTTACAAAAAGAACGGTTACACATTGATCCCAAATTACGGGCAGTATGCCGAAGTAGAAAACAGCCTGTGTTTCGAAAAAGAATTAAAATGAGTACGTCATAAAAAACAAATCGGATAGATCGATCCTTTCTATATAAACGTTAACCGAATATTGAAAATGCACCACATTGGCAAAACACCTTTAATAAAACTAAAACGATTATCCGAACCCGGATGCGCCGAGATCTATGTAAAATACGAAGGCGCCAATCCCACCGGCAGCATGAAGGACCGGATGGCGCTGTCCATGATCGAGGGCGCGGAGAAGCGAGGCGAACTAAAACCCGGCGGAATGGTGATGGATTATACCGGAGGAAGTACAGGAAGTTCTCTCGCTATGGTCTGCGCAACAAAAGGTTATCGCGCGCACTTCGTTTCCTCCGATGCATTTGCAGAGGAAAAACTTCAGACCATGAAGGCCTTTGGGGCCACGCTTGAAATATTTCCAAGTGAGAACCGAAAAATAACTGCCAAACTTATCGACTCGATGGTCGAGAGAGCAAAAGAATTGAGTAAACAATCCCATACGTTTTGGACTGACCAGTTTAATAACGTTGACAACAGGAACGCTTATCATAATATGGCAAAGGAAATCATTGAGGCGCTTGGAAAAGACATTGATGAATTTATTATGGGCGTCGGAACGGGCGGATGTTTTTCGGGAAATGCAGAAGTACTTAAAAAAGAAATTCCAAAAATTCGCTGCATTCCTATTGAACCATTGCATGTACGTTCCCTTTCCGGCGGAGATACATCGGGAAAGCATAGATTAGAAGGCATCGGTGCCGGATTCGTTCCGAAGATATGCAGGCTTGACCTTGCAGATGAGATCATGGCCGTATCGGATGAAGATGCCATGGAAACCTCACGGAAACTGGCAAGACTGGAAGGGATATTCGGCGGAACCACCTCCGGCGCTAATGTGTGGGCGGCCATACAAAGAGCGCGAATTTTAGGAGCAGGAAAGAAAATTGTAACCGTTATTGTCGACTCAGGACTAAAATATCTCAACGGCGATTTGTATAAATAACGATACCCCAGAGATGCTGCATGCGGCTTTAATTGGGCAGAACAATATCGCGATAGCCAACTATTCTGCCATCCGCGCTTTTTAACGACAGGATTCCCGACCCTGAATCGCCGACTTGTTTCAATCTTTTTATTCTTTCGGCAGTAAGCAGCGGGTCGTCGTCAAACATAAAAGAGTCCAGCGCGATTTCCTCTTTCCCCGGAGGTTTGACGGTAATGTGAATGTGCTGAGCTTCCGTTCCGTTCGGGTACGAAGCGGGACGGATGGTTTCGAATTCATACGATCCGTCGACCGAACTCTTCAGCCAAGCGCGAAGATAGCCGTGCCGCCTGCCGTTGCCGGTTTCGTTACCCTTCTTTTTGTACAGGCCTTCTGCATTGGTGTGGTAGAGGTAAACAATAACTCCGGCCGCAGGAGTCTTGCCGTCGGACCAATACAGCTTTCCTTTGATGGCAATTCGAACACCCGGTTCGTCCGCCGGGGCAATAGTTACGTACGATGTCAGATTTGCCGGAGCCTCTTCTGCGCCGCACCAATTGCAATCTGGTAAGTCATTTGGGTTTTTCTGGGCATTACAGCCTGACGTGAACAGTATCGACCAGATCAAAACAAAAATGAATTTTCTCATTGTACCCTTTACTTTCGCGTACAGGCATCGCCGACGATTTCAAAATATTAGCGTCTCAATTGAACCTGCAATCAAAACGGCGGCTAACTTCACGATGTTCCGAACTTTTGATTAAGATAGGATTATGGAACTTGAGACGCAACCGAATTTAGGCGCTTATCAAAAGATCAGCGTTGTTGCGGGCATGTAGAGCATGCTGCTTAAATTATCTAAACTTTCATAAACTATTTATTCACCCACTTGTATTTTTGGATGGTACAGCTTAAGTTCATGATGCAGTTAATCACAATTTATGGTTGATATATTGCAAAAAATTTACGTGCATATCGGATTGGCTCACAAATGAAAAAAACCTTCGGCCTGAGCGGAGTCGAAAGCTGATTTTACTAAACTTTGTCATGGTTCGACTCCGCTCACCATGACATGTGAGTAAACCCGATACGCACGAAAATCTATTCACTTCCACATAATACTATCATGTCACCAAAACAAACCGTTCAAAAATGGGTTGATGCATTCAACCGCGTTGACCTTGATGCGCTGATGGAATTGTATGCCGATGATGCAGTTAATCATCAGGTGGTTTTTGAACCCCTGCGCGGAAAAGAAAAGATCCGGCTGATGTTCGCCGGTGAATTTGCAAAAGCCAAAATGGTCTGCATCGTCGAGAATATTTTCGAGGACGGCGAGTGGGCGATACTGGAATGGAAAGATCCGCTGGGACTGAGAGGCTGCGGGTTTTTTCATATCGTCAATGACAAGATCGTCTTTCAAAGAGGATATTGGGATCAGTTATCATTCTTGAGACAGCACGAACTGCCTTTGCCGAAAAAATAAGTTCCGTTCCCTTTCAATTTTTTGCCTCGGAGACACGAAGAACACTGAGGGTAGCAGGGTTAATATTCTCTGTGCACTCTGTGGCTCCGTGGTTCGTATTCCAATAAAACCATTGGAAAAAACACCAAAATCTCTTAGGTTTTGACCGCTGATTCAAGATGTTTTCCTTTTTCCTTTCCATCGTACTGTGTTCCTGAACCAAACATTAATTAAAGGATCTTCTATGAAACACTATTACATGTTATTCCTACTTTGTGTTTCCGGTATTTTTGCACAAGACGCCTCGATGCTGACACTGGAACGCATTTACGGTTCGGATGAATTCAAACCGAAATTCTTCGGCCATTCCAAATGGCTCAAGGACGGGTCAGGCTACGCAACTCTTGAACCTTCGGCATCCTCCGCGGGCGGGAGAGACATCGTGACATACGACGTTGAAAAAGGTACACGGGAGATTTTGCTCAGTTCGTCCAGACTCATACCCAAAGGACAGTCGACAGCTCTGTCGATCTACAATTACTCATGGTCGCCGGACGATAAGCGTCTCCTGATATTTACGAATACCCAAAAAGTTTGGCGGCTCCATACGCGCGGCGACTATTGGACGCTCGATCTCACGTCGGGGGAACTTCGTCAGCTCGGAGGCGATGCCAAACCTTCCACGCTCATGTTCGCTAAGTTCTCGCCCGACGGAAAAAAAGTCGGTTACGTACGCGAGAATAATTTGTACTCAGAAGACGTCGTGACGGGAAAGATCACACAACTGACGTTTGACGGTTCGACCACGGTCATCAACGGCACATTCGACTGGGTGTATGAAGAGGAGTTTCACATCCGCGACGGATTCTGCTGGAGCCCTGACAGCAAATCCATCGCCTATTGGCAGCTTGACGCAACAGGTATCGGCATTTTTTACATGATCAATAATACCGACTCTGTTTATTCACGTGTGATTCCTGTTCAATACCCTAAAGCGGGCGAGAATAATTCTGCATGCCGTATCGGCGTCATCAGCGCGGACGGCGGTTCCACAACCTGGATGAAATTCGAAGGCGATTCCCGTACCGAATATTATATTCCACGCATGGAATGGGCGGGCAACTCCGATGCGGTCGTAATGCGGCACCTGAACCGCCTGCAGAATACAATGCAGCTTATGTTTGGAAGCGCAAAGACAGGAGAAGTTCGGACCCTATTTACCGATACAGACAGTGCATGGGTTGGTATCGATGATGAGTTTAAAGTTCTGGAAGGCGGTAAAGGATTTCTTGTTATCAGCGAACGTGACGGGTGGCGCCACGTGTATCAGGTTTCTCGCGACGGAAAAAATTTAACGCTGCTTACACCCGGGAACTTTGACGTCGTGAATGTTTTGAACGCAGACGAAAAGGAAAACTGGCTTTACTACATCGCATCACCCGACAATGCAACCCAGCGGTTTTTATTCAGAATGAAAATGGACGGTAAAGGAAAAGCCGAAAAGTTAACGCCCATGAAAAACGGATGGCATGCCTATCAAATTTCACCTAATGCGAAATATGCCATTCATACTTATTCTACCATTGACGAACCGGCCACGATCGAATTGATAAATCTGCCAAAACACAAGACGCTCCGTGTTATACAGGATAATGCCGAAATGAAAAAAAATCTTTCCGCTATCAAAAGGCGGCCAACGGAATTTTTCAAGATCGACATCGGTAAGAATCTTACGCTCGACGGATGGATGATCAAACCCTTTGATTTTGACTCCACGAAAAAATATCCAATTTTCTTTTTCGTCTACGGTGAGCCTGCAAATCAAACCGTCACCGATGACTGGGACAAAGATTATCTGTGGCATCAAATGTTGGCTCAGCAAGGATATATCGTATGCAGCGTCGACAACCGCGGTGCGCCCGCGCCGCGCGGCCGTTCATGGCGTAAATCCATTTACCGTGATCTCGGTTATCTCGGCCCGCAGGATCAGGCCGATGCGGTTCGTAAATTGCGCACATGGAATTTTATTGATTCGACCCGTGTCGGAATATGGGGCTGGAGCGGCGGCGGCGCAAGCACTTTGCAGGCCATGTTTCGCTTTCCGGAATTGTACCATGTCGGCATGTGCATTTCTCCGGTAACCGATCAGCATAATTATGATAATATTTACACGGAACGCTACATGGGGCTTCCGAAAGATAACGGTGCCGATTATCACAGAACGGCGCCTTTGACCTATGCGAAAAATTTACGCGGACATCTGCTGCTCGTTCACGGCACCGGCGATGACAATGTGCATTATCAAAACACGGAAATGTTGATCAATACGCTGATCAAAGAGGGCAAGCAGTTTGAAATGATGGCTTATCCGAACAGGACACATTCGATCAACGAAGGCGCCGGAACTTCTCTGCATTTACGCACTTTGCTGACCCGCTATCTGAAAACGCATTTGCCGGCAGGACCAAAATGAAACTTTTTTAACCGACAGAAAACAATTTGTCAAAAAATCAAACTATCGAAAATCGTCATTCAATTATCAGTTCCTTTTTTCCCGGGACGGGTAAATCGTACGATACGGTTGTAAATGTATTCTCCTTGGGACTGGATCGTTATTGGAAACGGGCAATTTATAAACGCGTTCCTCCTTCCAGCCGTATTCTCGATCTTGCGTGCGGAACAGGCATCGTGACGTTGGGTTTAGCAAAACGTCATCCGGGTGCGGAGATCGTTGGCGTCGACATCACGGACGATTATCTGACTATATATCAGGAACGAATTCAAAAACACAATATCAAGGCACAGTTTATTTTGGGTAATGCGGAAGACGTAATATTGGACGGTTTATTTGATACCGTCGTCTCCTCGTATATCCCAAAATACGTGGACCCTGACATGCTCCTCAAAAATATTTCCCCGCATATCCGCTCCGGCGGCGTGATTGTTTTGCACGATTTTACGTTGCCCTCTAATATCTTCGCACGAACTATATGGACCGCTTATAATCACGTTATGAATTTTATCGGCATTCGACTTTTTCCGGAATGGAAAGAAGTATTTGATGCCGGACTCACCCGCCTCATCCGCGAAACGCGCTGGTTTGATACTTTTCCAGAGATGCTTGCCCATCATGGATTTACGAACATCCATAAAAACCACCTCAGTCTCGGGGCCGCAGGAATAATTTGGGCTGTAAAATCCTGAACTTTACAGGTCAATCTGTGAAAAAGTGAACGAAGCGTACTACTTTTTCGTTGCTTTGCCTTCGAATTCGGATATATTCCAATTATAGCGATTCTCGTAACTTTACATCTGAACATTTATTTACTTTTTAAGTTTAATAATTTAAAAACAGGAGGCGCGCCATGTTTTCAAGGTCTTTGCTTACAGTTGTTTTTATTTCTTTGATGGCAATTCAATCTGCCGATGCAAA
>JAEUSK010000219.1 GCA_016787925.1 bacterium
GGACGGACGCGGGCTTCGATCTTAGGATTTGGAAACCGCCAGCCGAGCGATGTATCGTAGGTCGGTATTGACCCGAACGGGAATGCTTTGTCCGGCTTGGGCATGGCCAAAGGCCCGCGAGACATACTCTCGACGCCGCCGGCGAGTATGAATTCTGCCCAGCCGCTTTGAATGGTTGCCGCCGCCGTCATAACGGCCTGCATGCTTGACCCGCATAGGCGGTTTACCGTTTGTCCCGGGATCTCAAAAGGGAATCCTGCGATGATAGCGGCCATGCGCGCGACATTGCGTGAATCTTCACCGGCCTGGTTGGCGCAGCCGGCAATGATATCAGAGATGGCCTTGACGTCCACTTTGGGATTCCGCTCCAGCATCGTTCTCAACAAGAGCGCGAGCATATCGTCAGGACGAACGGCAGATAGGGCGCCGCCGTATTTGCCCATCGGCGTGCGTATCGCGTCCACAATAACAGCTGATTGGTTCATATTAGTACAATTCCTTTCTCAGGCATAAGTTAAAATATCGATCCGTGGAAATCAAATTTAACCAAATATCGCCTTTATTAATCCAATATTTTCCGAATGGCCTGTTCCGAATGCTTCAATGCGGCCGCGGATATGGTATCCGCTCAGAGCGAAATCGCCGATGATGTCAAGTAACTTGTGGCGAACCATCTCATCAGGAAAGCGATGTTTTTCTTTTGAGATGATCGTAAGATCGCCATTAGTATGCAGAAACGAATCCATGTTCAAAGAAAATTTCTTTGCCAATTCGTCAATCTTGGAAAAGTCGTCCACCACTGCGAATCCCTCGGCATCACTTATTCCGCTGATTAATCCCTTTTCGAGTAAATATTCCAGTTCGCTGAGCAGGGCGTAGGTTCTTGCCGGAGCGATTTGGGAATAATATGTGTTCTGTGAAAACAGGTACGTTAAATTTTGTTTAAACTTTTCAGCGTAATTCAAATGATAGGTTATTTGAAACTCATTATTCGGCGAGATTCGAATCAAAGAATTATTTCTTGGGCTTTTAAAAACCATCTCTTTTTGTATGGTATAGCAATTTGTTTCTCCGGGAAGTTCTTTCAATCCGGACGATTTTAGAATATCATAATAAACTTTACTGCTTCCGTCGAGTATTGGGACTTCTTCATTATTTAATTCTATTCTTAAATTAGTGATTCCCAATCCAAAGATTGCCGACAAAACATGTTCGACCGTCCGCACTCTTACTTCTCCCAATCCCAGCGTGGTCGCGCGCCCCGTATCGCAAACGTTTTTCCAAAGCGCCGGGATAGGCGGTGAGTTCTTGAGGTCGGTGCGGATAAAATAGATTCCGTTGTTCGCCTGTGCCGAAAGGAACTTCACATACGCAGGTTTTCCTGAGTGTATTCCTTTACCCGTGACAAAAGCTTCTGTTTGGATTGTGTTCTGTTTCACAGACAAAAAATACGTCTAAAAACACCGGAATTCAAAGAAATTAAATTTGCACAACGTAGAAAAATATATTAGATTGCAACCCCTTAGAATAATCGATAACAGGAGAGGTTATGAGTTTTGTGTCTATGAACGGCGGCTGCATTGAAGTGATCGTCGGAAGCATGTTCAGCGGCAAATCAGAAGAGTTGATCCGCCGTATGCGGCGCGCTGAAATTGCCCGTCAACGCGTACAGGTTTTCAAACCGCTTATTGATAAACGTTACAGCGAAGACCACATCGTGTCGCACAGCGATTTGCGCATGAAGTCCGAGACCGTAGAAAAAGCGGATGAAATTTTAGAAAAAGTGGATCCACGGACCGAAGTCGTCGGAATCGATGAAGCACAGTTTTTTGACGCAACGATTGTTGCCGTATGCAACCGGCTGGCCGACATGGGAAAACGTGTGATCGTTGCGGGCCTCGATAAGGATTATCTTGGAAAACCATTTGAGCCGATGCCGGAACTGCTTGCGATAGCGGAATATATTACGAAGTCTATGGCGATCTGCGTCATCTGCGGCGCGCCGGCGAACTACACTCAGCGTCTTGTTCAAAACGAAGAGCGTGTTTTGGTCGGGGCATCCGGAGTATATGAAGCGCGGTGCCGCCGGCATTTTGATCCCACGTTATCCGTTCCAGGTCTTAGTAAACGATAATACATGTGAATATCCTTTCTCACAA
>JAEUSK010000257.1 GCA_016787925.1 bacterium
GGATTAATTTCAGGCTGTTCCGTTAAAACACTGGCCATCAACTCTATGGCCGACGCCGTCAGTGAGGGGACCGCCGGCGTTTATGCGTCGGATGATGATCCAGAGTTGGTTGGCGACGCATTGCCCTTTGCACTCAAGACCATGGAATCTCTTTTGGAAGCAACGCCACGGCACAGAAAACTGCTTATCGCCACGGCTTCCGGTTTTGTCACATATACGCACGCGTACATCGTTCGTCCTGCAGACGCGATGGAATCGACCCATTTCGGTGTTGCACGTGAGCAGCGCGCGCGTGCCAAACGCCTCTTCCTTCGGGCGCGTGGCTACGGACTGCGGGCGCTCGAACTTAGCTATGCGTCGATTTCCGACTCGTTATTAAGCAACCAGGTTTCGATACTGTCCAATTGCCGGAAGGAAGACGTTCCAGCCCTGTATTGGACTGCTGCCGCATGGGGCTCAGCCATTTCCGTAGCTAAGAGTGACATGGTTCTGGTTAGTAATTTCCCCGTTGTCTCGGCTATGATGCAACGCGCCTTGCAGCTTGACGAAGCGTGGGGTCAGGGCGCCATTCACGAGTTTTTTATTATCTTGTCTGCCGGAAAGTCGGAATCGGAAGGCGGCGGAATTAAGCAGGCAGAACAACATTTTGACAGAGCAATGGAACTTAATGGCGGACGATCACTGAGTCCATTAGTTACTATGGCAGAATCCGTTTGCGTATTGAAGCAGGATCGGCTAAAGTTTGAACAGTTGTTGAAACAAGCGCTGGAATTTGACGTCAATCGGTATCCCGAAAATCGGCTGGCGAATATATTCGCTCAGCGTAAGGCGCAAAACCTGATGCAAAATATTGACAATCTCTTTTTTGCAGACACCGACGGATCTGCAGAGCATTAGCTTCAACAAGAATTTCTGATACGTCAAGAAACAAACACAAGGAGCACACTCCATGATTTTCGGTATTATTCGGCCTGTTGCAATTTATTTATTCCTTCAGGTATTTTGCACGGTATCCATGTTCACAATGGATTCTGCAGAACACGAGAGCTCACGATCAGTCGTGATAAAAATGGCGACGCTGGCCCCCAGCGGTTCCGCATGGCATGAGAATCTTAAGGAAATAGCTTCGGAGTGGAACCGCGCCAGCGGCGGAGATGTGACGCTTCGTATCTATCCGGACGGTGTTGCCGGCGACGAATCGGATATGGTGCGCAAGATGCGTATCGGGCAGCTGCAGGGCGCCATGATCACCAATGCGGGTCTTAGCCGCTTCGTATCTGAAGCGAACGCACTGACCATTCCGCTGGCGGTGGACTCATGGGAGTCATTGGACCGTGTGCGCGGCGCGCTGAAGCCGCGTCTTGAAAAACTTTTAGAGGCACAAGGGATCGTCGTGCTTAACTGGGGGGACGCAGGATGGGTACGCTTTTTTGTGAATAATCCTGATCCTGCGGTCAAGACCGTGCAAAAAGCGAAACTTTTCGTCTGGTCGAGCGACGACGGCACGGCCGATCTTTGGAAGGCTTCGGGCTTCAATGCAATTCCGCTTGCGTCGACGGACATACTACCCGGACTGCAAACCGGTATGATCAACGCATATAATTCCACAGCAACCATGGCATTGGCAAGCCAGTGGTTCGCATTTACGCCATATATGATCGATATGCCGTGGGCGCCTCTGATCGGCGTGACCGTGGTAACGAAGGACACGTGGGAAAAAATTCCGGAAACGACGCGCGTCGAGTTAAAACGAATTGCCGAAGACGCAGGGCAGCGGTTACAAAAGGAAGTTCGCCGCATAGAAGATCAGGCCGTATCCGAAATGCAGAAACGCGGATTAAAAGTCATCAAGCCCAGTGAAGATCAATACAAAGAATGGCAAAAAGTTGCTCAGGCATCATATCCCAAGATTCGGGGATCTCTCATACCGAACCAATGGTTTGACGATGCGATGCGTGCCGCGAAAGGCGAGAAATAATCTATGAACGTTGACAGTATGAATCAAAATGTTCTCACGGAAAGACGCGTCTCGTCCAGGGCCGATAGGTTTCTGACGATTCCGGTGGTAATGGGGCTTTTGGTGATGGCGTTGATTCCTCTGGTTATGACTATTGCGCGATGGGTGCCCGATTTAACCATTGCCGGAGCCGCCGGCTGGGTTCAGCATCTGACGCTGTGGTTAGGCTTATTGGGGGCAACGGTGGCGACGTTACGGCGCCGCCATCTTTCGGTGACCGTCATACAGCTTTTTAATGCACACCGGTTCACACCGGCAGTGGATCTCATTGCGGGCGCCGGCGCTGTCGGTATTCTGATCTGTTTAATGATTGCATCGATCAATTTGGTTATTGCTCAGTACCCAAGTCCTGAAAACCTCGCAGGCTGGTTTCCGATCTGGCTAGCGCAATCGGCCATGCCGGTAGGGTTTCTCGCGATGGCCGTCTCGACGGTGGTGGCCTCTGCTGCAAATTGGCGTAAGCGTTTGCTGCTCGCCGGACTGTCGCTGTTATTCGGTCCGGTCCTGGCGTTATTGCCGGAAAGCCTATACCAATTTATAACTATTCCCGGGAGCATTGCGATTCTCGTACTGGCTTTGCTCGGGATGCCGCTGTACGCTGTTCTTGGCGGCGCTGGTCTGCTGTTATTTTTTACGATGGATATTCCTATTGCGGCTGTTTCTGCGGAAACTTACCGGATAGTTACGCAGCCGGTATTGCCAAGCATTCCTTTATTTGCGCTTGCTGGATCCGTGCTGGCCGCAGGCGGCGCGCCGCAGCGTCTGGTTCGTCTCGTACAAGCCTGGACCGGTTGGTTACCCGGCGGGGTCGTGCTTTCAACGGTGATCGGTTGCGCCATTTTTACCGCAATCACGGGGGCATCAGGGGTTACGATTATCGCTTTGGGCGGATTGCTTCTGCCGGTACTGATGGCATCCAAATTTGATCGCCGCTTCAGCATCGGACTGCTGACCGCGTCCGGTTCCGTCGGTTTATTATTACCGCCGAGTTTGCCCGTGATCCTGTACGGCATTTACGGCCACGTCGCCATTGATCGTTTATTCATCGCAGGGCTGGTGCCCGGATTGCTTTTGATACTCATGTTAAGCACGTACAGCGTTTACCGCAGCCGCGCTCAGAAAAATCCTAGGCCGCCATTTGATTTGAATGAAGCTCTAAAAGCCACGTGGATGTCAAGAGGAGATTTGATCCTTCCGTTGCTGATTTTTGTGGGCTTATTCGGAGGATTCCTGACCGTTGTGGAGACCGCGGCGTTTACGGCGTTGTGGGCCGTATTGTTGGAAGTAGTTATTCACCGGCAACTGGATTTGAGGCGCAAACTGCCCGCTGCCATGATGGAATCGGCCGTGCTCATCGGCGCATTGTTGGCGGTACTTGGAATGTCGCTTGGCCTGGTCTCGTATCTTGTGGATGAGCAGATTCCCACGAAAGTTACTGAATGGGTCGTCAGCACCATTGAATCCAAATTTGTATTTTTACTGATTCTCAATGCATTGCTGCTTCTGGTCGGCGCTCTTATGGATATATTTTCTGCTATCGTCGTGGTAGTGCCTTTGATCGCGCCTATCGGGCTCGCGTTTGGAATCGACCCGGCACACCTTGGTATTATTTTTCTTGCCAATCTTGAACTCGGCTACTTAACTCCGCCGGTAGGTATGAATCTCTTTTTCTCTTCTTTGCGCTTTGAACGTCCTTTGGTGGAGATATTCAGCACGGTCGTTCCATTTCTAATCATTTTTGTTGCTTGGGTGCTGCTGATCACGTATGTACCGGCGTTGACGGTTGATGTAGTCGGAATGTTCCAATAACCTGCAACGGTAAGTGGATTCGTTTAACTTTCACGTCATGCCGATATTTTGTTAAAGAAAATGGTATGAATAAGATGAAAAAAGCGATCACGAGCATCGATGAATATATCGATGCGTTTCCGATCGACGTGCAGGATAAACTGCAGGCAGTACGGCGAACTATAAGAAATTCCGCGCCGAAAGCCGTCGAGGCCATCAGTTATCAAATACCGACGTTCAAACTGCACGGCAACCTCGTGCATTTCGCCGCTTACAAAAATCATATCGGGTTCTATCCGACCTCATCGCCGATCAAAGTATTTGCCAAAGAACTGACTCGCTACAAGACCTCCAAAGGCGCGATACAATTTCCTATCGATGAACCGATACCGCTCGGGCTGGTGCGGAAGATCGTGAAATACAGGGTAAAGGAAAGTACAGAAAAGGCTAAGCGGAAAGCTAAGTAGTATTTGCTGCAAAGCCTGTCAGTTCAAATTCGTGTGAAGAATTCACGCTCCAACCTCATCCCTGTTACCTATCTCTCCGGTCTGTACAACCTTGTTAAGGGGAAGGAGATAGAGTGGGGTTTTTTCCGCAGGCCGAATAGAAATCCGAGTTCGCGACTGGATGTCGGCGAAAAACCAGTCGTCAGACCGTTGAACTAGTCAGACTCTAAAAGCTTAGACCTGTTTTTCGCCGCTAATTCAACGAACGAAGGGTTAGGTATTCATAGCCGAAGTTTTCTCAGCCAAAGGATTTTATTTAAAGCCTGTTTTAAAAAGTGAAATAAAACAATTTTTCTTTCTTTTACTGGCATCCCGCCATCCGGTGGGACAGGTGCCAGAAAGAAACAAAGAAAAGTGCCTATGGCTATGGAAAAACGCCTGAACCGGAATTCGCTATGTTGGTGACAGAAAACAGTTCGTTACATTTTAGAGTTGCCATAAGCTTGGGATCTGGCCCACGTTTTCTGCTGAAATGTTATCGCGAACTCCGGTTCGATCCCGTCGTTTTTCCAAGGCCAAAAAACAGTCCAAAAAGTTATGAAAGTATAATTCGTACTAAGTATTCACGTTCAAAGGTCATCCGGCAGAGGTAATTTGATTTCTATTTTTATAAATCGGAATTTCAATTCTACCATACTATTTAACCTTCAAGTATTTCATGTCCGACAGCGCACAGCGATTAGCCCCGGCAGGGGCGATCTATTTATAGAATTGAAATGATCAAAAAAATTTGAGCCCCGGGAGGGGCGGCATGATTTCTAAAATATCTTGAATATGGTCCGGCCGCGCAGTACATTATCCCCGCCTATTAGCCGTTCTTTTTTATCGTAGGATGCTTTGCATGTTTATCTACAAAATATCCAGCACAAAAAAAGATTATCAACTCAATAACATTCCTTTGTTCGCGACAGCATGTATCGCCCGCCTTCACATGAGTTTACATGTTCTGTTTTTTTGCTTTGGCTTTATGGTTCCCTCTTTATTTGCTCAGACCGAATTTGCATCGATCAAAAGTTCTCTGTCCGCCGCCGTGAGTGCGGGTTTCTCCAATGGATCCCACTCGACGTCAGGCTCCGGTTTTGGTATTGAATTCTCTCCCCATGAAACATTTGCTTTCGGTGCAGCTTCCGTAGATGGCCAGACTTTTTTTAAGGAGGCCAATGATCGCGTTGATTTCAAGGCAGCGGAAGCTTATATCAAATTCATCGGCCGGCGCATGGAAGGGAAACCCTTCGCAATGTCCCTGACCATTGGATACATATCGTACTATAAATCCTCACACGGATATTTATCGTCGAAGAACTATATGATTGGATTCTCCTTTTTTCGGGACTTCGATTATACGGCCGCCTCAAAAGTGGTCATTTATCCAGAGGTCAATGCTTCCAGGGTATTTAATCAGAACGGCGCAACCACAAGTTTTGGCTGCGCATGCACGATCCGTATTGGCCCAACGCGGCATTTCGGCGTTCTGGCCTCACCCGGCTGGACATTCAGCGAAGGTAACCGCCTTTTTAGCATGAACGCAGGATTGATATTTGCAAATTAACACCTGATCGATATAGTCTGCCGAACATTTTTCTGCCTTATTTCGGATCAGGTGGCTCCGCGCAAAAATAATATCTTGAAAATGGTGTAGCCACCA
>JAEUSK010000268.1 GCA_016787925.1 bacterium
CTCTTATTCGTAAATTTATAGAAGCTAAAACCAAAAATGAGCCTTCTGTGATAATATGGGGTTCCGGCGCGCCTTTACGGGAGTTTCTGTATGTTGATGACATGGCTGACGCTTGTGTTTTTCTGATGAACAGTTACTCCGGGAATGAATTTGTCAATATTGGTGTCGGAGAAGAGATTTCTATCAAAAACCTAGCCGAATTAATCAGGGCATTAACAAGATATGAAGGTAAATTGATTTTTGATACTACCAAGTTGGACGGTACGCCAAGAAAATTGATGGATGTTACAAAATTAAATTCACTGGGCTGGAAGGCAAAAACTACTTTGGAAGATGGATTACGAAAGACGATAGATTGGTATATGCGCCATATCCAAATAAAATAAGATTCCATTTTATATTTTCTTTGCCTACATTACAATGATCTATAATCGTCCAGAGATCCAACAAAGACATAAGTGATTTTGAGTCTAGACTCAGTCAAAATTCATTTGTATTCTGTAATTTTTTATGCATATACATCGTAAGTCACTTTATGTTCTGCGCTTCACAGCAGATCTTACCGCATTAATCATTTCCTTCGTCATTGCTGCTTTATACTATTCCTCCAAATATCAGATTAGTCTGAATAGCCGGGATTATTTTCTACTTTTTTCATTGTCAGCCGTATGGTTTTTTTCAGCAAGGGTGACCAACCTGTATGATGAATTCCGTTCCCGGCATTTTAGCCGTGAATTTATCGCATTATTGAAAAACGTTTTAACACAAATAATTGCCGCTGTAGTCATGCTGTTCATAATGAAAACTAATCCTCTTTCACGAACCTTTGTTCTATTGTATGCGTTGTGCTCACTAGTCTTGTTAAGTTCAGAGCGCTATATGTTGAGGAAACTACTGTATATATTGCGAAAAAAAGGAAGAAATCTCCGTCATATCCTAATTATTGGTGCCGGCGAAGTGGGGCAGAGTTTTCATGATTCCATCCTTTCGAATCCGCATTTCGGTTACAGGCTCGTTGGGTTTCTGGATGATCACAATAAAACGGCGCTCAACGGCCAATATCTCGGAACGATAGATCAACTGGAAAAAGTTCTTACATCCTATCCCGTTGATGATGTGATTATTGCGCTTCCGACCTATGCAGTTGAAAAAATGGATGAGGTAATTAAAACATGTACAAGTCATACTACACGCGTTAAGATCATTCCCGATTATTTCAGATTCGTTTCAGACAAGTTTGAGATAACTATGTTCGATCGGTTTCCTGTTATTTCTGTTCGAAAAGATAAATTAGACGAAATGCATTGGTATATCTTAAAGCGCGCGTTTGATGCTTTGTTCTCGCTTTTCGTGATTGTATTCTTCCTCTCGTGGCTTGTTCCATTAATTGCTATCGTTATTAAATTATTTTCGAAGGGTCCGGTATTTTTCAAACAGGAACGATGGGGACGAAATAACAAGAAAATTGTTTGTTATAAGTTCCGTTCCATGATCTGTGAGAGCCAGGATGTCAATGCCGATGGCAGATATCAGCAGGCAACTAAGAACGACCCGCGTATCACTTCGCTAGGAAAGTTTCTGCGCAAGACCAATTTGGACGAACTCCCACAATTTTGGAACGTTTTGAAAGGCCAAATGTCTGTTGTAGGCCCCCGACCGCACCCGACACCGCTTAATATGGAATCAAAAAACATAATAGATAATTATATGTTGCGCCACCTTGTGAAACCGGGTATTACGGGTTGGGCTCAGGTAAATGGATTTCGCGGCGAAACCAAAGATCCAAATTTGATGCAAAAAAGAATTGATCATGATATCTGGTATATAGAAAACTGGTCTTTTGCACTCGATATCGAGATCATATTCTTGACAGTGTGGCAAATGCTCAAGTGGGATACGAAAGGATATTGATGCGAGGAGATACGGTTCTGATCAGAAAGATATTTTCGATATTGTGCGTTCTTTTTTTTTCATATTCCTTTGTCATAGTAGGCCAAGAGAAATCCAATTTCACGAGTGAGCCATCGGCTCCGTCGGTAAATATACCCCTGTACCATTTTTCGTATGATTTTATTGAAAAACTTGAAACGAAGAATGTTATTGCTCCGTCCATCGCATTGCGCAATAAGCCGTATACCCGTAATACTGTTTTAATGATCATCATTGAATTAGACGAGAAGCTGGCCGCAGACCCCAACGTGCTTTCGCGATCAGAAAGAGAATACTTTCAGAAACTCAAAGGCGAATTTCATTTTGAATTAACTCAGATGGGCAAAACCTTTCCAAGTGATGAAACAGAAAAACACATTATTGATTTTGAACCGGATAATTCTGGCGCCTTGAGTTACCTTCTCGGAGACGCTATTATTGAACAAGCGTTAGATATAAGCCGGTATGGCGGGCAGGAAGATACGTTAAATGAAACAGTAAGTTTTACGCGCGCTTCCGGACGTGTGCGTGGCGTATTGAAAAACTCCATTGCCTTCTATTCTGATTTTTCGAGCACCTTAATCAAAGGTTCGGACAAAACTTATTCATTTGGTGAAAGCAGCCAAGGCGGCGTAATAAACTATAATCCGTCCAGCGATAATGTATATTCCCTCAGCGCGAACGCGTACCTTGTGATTGAACCAAAATGGTTTCGCATTCAATTCGGCAAAGATCCTATCATCATTGGCCCCGGAAAACATTCTAATTTATTTCTTTCAGAAAATGCGGGCGCTTTTGACAACTTAAGGCTGGATGTCACATTTGACCGACTCAAGTTCACCTACTTGCATGGCTGGCTCCGAAGCAAGCCATTGGTTTATGACGGTGCTGGAGATCTCAGCGATAGAAAATATATAGTGGCTCATCGGCTGGAATGGAAAGCTTTGCCCTGGCTTTTTCTGGCGGGAAATGAAAGTGTAATCTACGGCGGACGGGATATGGAGATTCAATATCTGAATCCGATCATTCCGTATCATATTTCTGAACAATATCTGGGTGACAAAGACAACAATACTATGAGTTTTGACGCCACAGCTTTTGTATTACAAAACGTCAAGACCTACGCGGCACTATACCTTGACGATTTTACAACTGCGCGCAATCCTTTTACTTATTGGAAACAGACATGGGCTGTTATGGCCGGGGTGTATTGGGTGGAACCGTTTCAAGTCGAAGATACCGATTTCCGGTTTGAGTATTCCAGAATCGAGCCTTACGTTTATGCGCACAAATATAGTCTGATTAACTATGCGCATTTTCGGTCCAGCCTGGGGTCCTCTCTTCCGCCGAATTCCGATGACTATTTTTTTGAAATCCGATATCGTCCGTTGCGAAAACTATTTTTCGGATTAAATTATGAATTATTACGTCACGGCAAGGGTAATATAGAGGTTTTTGGCTATGCGGACGGGTTTGTTGATGCCGGTACACCCGGAAAACAAAAAAAGAAATTTCTGCAAGGTATTAACGAAACAAGCAATATTGTATCAGCTCAATTTCAATGGGAAACATTCCGTCAGCAGTATTTGTATCTGACGGCTCAGTGGAAACGCATCAACGGTTTCGAAAATATCCGCAACCGCACAGCGAT
>JAEUSK010000288.1 GCA_016787925.1 bacterium
TCATCCATAATACCCACGCGGTCGCACAAAAACTCCGCCTCGTCTAAATAGTGTGTTGTTAAGACAACCGTAGTTCCACTCTTTTGGATTTCACGAATTAACTCCCACAGATTGCGGCGGGCCTGCGGATCAAGGCCAACGGTCGGCTCATCCAGAAAAACCAATTTCGGATTGTTAACCAGTGTGGTCGCAATTGAAAATCTCTGTTTTTGCCCTCCGGACAGTTTATCTACTCTTGTATGGGCCTTTTCCTGCAGTCCCATTTTTGTCAGCAGATGTATCGGATCGATATCGACGTTATATAACCCGGCGAAGAGTTCCAACATTTCCACAAGCTTCAGGTTTGGATAATATCCGGATTCCTGAAGCTGTACACCGATGTGCTGTTTTATCTGATTTTGATCCGTATCAACATTATAACCATTAATCCAAATGCTTCCGCTTGTTTTTTCGCGAAGTGTTTCCATGATCTCAAGTGTCGTTGTTTTACCTGCTCCGTTTGGGCCGAGAAGACCGAAAATTTCGCCTTCATACACTTCAAAACTAATGCCTTTAACCGCTTTGACATTTCCGTACGATTTAAACAGATTTTGAACTTTAATTATTGTTTTTTTTTCTTGTTCCATCGATAACACTTTGACGTTTACTGGAAAATAATTACATCTACACTATCTTAAATTGTGATTATGTCCTTCACCGGCCTTCTGGGCGCATGGGGCACAGCATCTGCAAAACCAATTCTGACAACCATTTGCGCCATACCCTTTTCGGTTCCTGTTATTTCAGTCAATTTTCCCCGAACGGATGCCAATTCGTCATACTCTTCCGTAATTTGCGTCATCGGATGCATGGCCAGGCCCAATTGAGTAGCGGTCAGATGAAGGCGCGCGTATTTTCGGCCCACCAGTATCTGATCCATGCGGCTATTTTCTTTAGAAAAAATTATTCCAAAAACTTTAGCGGAACGGGTCATGTCGCGCGTAACCGATACTGTCTTTTCTTTAAATGAATCGCTAAACGCCTTATCGCGTCCCGCAAACATTTGTGCCAGAAACTTAGACATACCGCTAAGCCCCATATTTTCATATCCAAATCCATCGCGAAATTTTACCAACTCTTCATCGGTAAATCGAATCATCGCCACCGTTTCCGCGTGAGTCCGATCCAAATACGTTTCTACCTTCATCGCCTCGGTCATCAGATCGGCCAATTGACTTGTTGTGTTCTTATCCGTTATGAATTGGATTGTACAGCCAGCCTCTTCAAAAATCTTCTCTAGAGTCTGCAGCTGGTTTTTTTCGGGTATCCGCTCATCATATACCAAACGATTGGTCGCGCGTTTGGTTATATAATCAAAAAGAACGTCTTTATCTACCGTCAATTTTGAAAATGTAATTTCCGCCACGGGCGATTTGCCTGTATTTTCAACACTATCGGTACCTTGAGTAAAAAACTGAATCTGTGCGCCGTAACCCAAGGCATTTGATGAAAGGCTGAGAATTTCAAGAAAAGTTCCCTGGCTTATATATATTTGACGATGAAAGATATCAGTCATTGGCAATAGCCGCTCTGAATCAATAAAAAGCAACATCTTGTTATCTTCAATCATTTTGATTTTCCAAGGCTGCTTGTTATGCGGGCTGGGAGCCAACATGGCATAGCTTAAAATTTTTAGTCGAAAATCAGAAAAGGATTCGGTTAACTTCTCCGGATCCCATCCTTCATGCGCCGGGTTCCCGGTGTCACTCTTACATCCGGCGGTAAGTCCTGTGAACGCTACCGCGGCGCCGCTGACAGTGACGATTTTAATAAAATTTCTTCTTTCCATTTTTCCTCCTTTTCATTTCAACAACTAAACCGTAAGTATTCGACAAATTATTTGAATTGTAATTTTGCCAGTTCTCTTTTAGCCCTATTCGAATTCGGGTTCAATTCCAAAGCTTTTTGATAACAAATCCTCGCACGTTCAGTCTCATTATTTTTTTCATAGGCATTCCCCAAAAACGAATAACATCCATCCCAACCCCAACGCGGCAAAAAAGGATCTGCCGATGTATCCATGTTTTCCTTTTCAAACAAGGCCAAAGCTTTTTCAAATTGGCCGATCGCTTTATCCGCCCCGCCGCCGAACATGGACGGCGTATTCATAGTCCCTATACCCATGAGATAGAATACTCGCGGGTTCTTGTCATTCGCCGAAACGGCTTTCTTAAAAAATCCGCCTGACTTTGGGCCTAACCACATTCCGGAAATCGGGTTGAAATGAATTTTCATTCCGGTTAACGATCCTAACAACGCATAACAGTCCGCATCTGTCTTATTCAAGTCAATTGCTTTTTCAAGCGACGTTATTGCGTTTTCGACATGGCACTTACCTGCGTCCTCATCGCGTGTGGATTCATCAGCGTAAAGAAAATATATTGCCAATTGGTAATCGGCGTAGGCATTCCAATACAGAGGCCTATGATCTTTTGGGGCTGCATCAACCGCCTTTGCAAAAATATCCTTCGCTTCGTCCAACTCAGATTTATTCCAGTGCCTCACAGCGTGATCAATGGTCTTAATACCTTTAGCCAAAAGAATCGTACCCTCGTTTTCGTTCTGTGAATAAACACGGGTGCATGTAAACAAACAAATCAGCAAAATACTTGTTTTTTTCATAGCGCGGTTCCTCTATTTGATTTGTGATTTTATTTTCGTTGTCAATATAACCGCTCATAAACGTATCAAAAATCAATTAAAGTTGAAATGGCAAATAGCCGCTTCAAACGTGCAAAAATACGGGTGAAACGCATTAAATGAAAAACCCCATGAAATACTTTCATGGGGTTTTTACTTATGCGGTTTTATTTCTTTTACGGACGCGTTGCCCGCTTCGAGGCAATTTCCAATCGGTTTGCCGCGCGTTGCAAAGCCTGATTAACCAAATCAACATCATAATTAGCCCGGTCTTCCAGCCGCTTACGCGCGCGGTCATGCGCCAGTTTGGCGCGATTGACGTCAATATCCGCAGAATGTTCGCACGTCTCCGCTAATACCATGACTTTATTATCATGGACATCCAGAAATCCTCCCCCGACGGCATAATATTCTTCATACCCGTCCTCATGACGCAATCGCATTTCTCCGATTTTAATTGATGAAATAAACGCGGTATGATTTTTCAAAATCTCAAAACTGCCGACAGTTCCGGGAGCAACAACTCCACTGACCTCTCCGTCAAAAACGACTTTTTGCGGAGTAATGACCTGAACATGAAAAGTTTTTTCCATAAAATTCCTGCAATTAATCTGTTAACTCATGACGCCAACGAAAAATCAGGCGCGCATTTTCTTGGCCTTTTCTTCCGCCTCATCAATTGTTCCCACCATATAAAACGCCTGTTCCGGCAATTCATCCATGTGGCCGTCTGCAATCGCTTTGAAGCCTGCGATCGTGTCTTCCTTTTTGACATAACGGCCGGGAGTTCCGGTAAATTGTTCCGCAACAAAAAACGGCTGAGACAGGAAGCGTTGAATTTTACGGGCGCGCGCAACGACGATCTTGTCTTCATCGGACAATTCGTCCATACCGAGAATCGCAATGATATCAATGAGGTCTTTGTACTTCTGTAAAATTTCCTGAACACGTTTGGCCACATTGTAGTGTTCTTCGCCAACAATATGCGGGTCAAGTATACGTGAAGTTGAGTCCAGCGGATCGACGGCAGGATAAATGCCGAGTTCCGAGATCGCGCGTGATAATACGGTCGTAGCGTCCAAGTGGGCAAAAGCCGTCGCCGGAGCCGGATCGGTCAAATCATCGGCGGGAACGTAGATTGCTTGAATGGAAGTGATCGATCCTTTTTTCGTGGTAGTGATGCGTTCCTGTAATTCGCCCATTTCGGTTGATAATGTCGGCTGATATCCCACCGCAGAAGGCATACGGCCGAGAAGTGCGGAAACTTCCGAACCGGCCTGTGTAAAACGGAAAATATTATCAATAAACAAAAGCACGTCACGTCCTTCTTCATCGCGGAAATATTCGGCCATGGTAAGACCTGTCAATCCCACACGCTGACGCGCACCGGGCGGTTCATTCATTTGGCCGAAGACCAGTGCGGTTTTTGTGATAACGCCCGATTCTCTCATTTCATGATAAAGGTCATTGCCCTCGCGCGTGCGCTCACCGACGCCGGCAAACACGGAATAACCGCCGTGTTGTTTAGCGATGTTATTGATCAATTCCTGGATGATAACGGTTTTACCAACGCCTGCGCCGCCGAATAGCCCGGTTTTTCCACCGCGCATGTAGGGCTCGATCAGATCGATGACTTTAATGCCCGTTTCGAACATTTCGCTGGAAGTGGCCAATTCGCTCAGCTTCGGTGCCGCGCGATGGATCGGATATTTTTTCCCGGTTGTAATCGGTGCCCCACCATCAATGGTCTCGCCAATAATATTCAGTAAGCGTCCTAAAACTTCCGGGCCAACCGGAACAGTGATAGGCGCGCCGGTATCGATCACTTCCATGCCGCGAACTAATCCGTCCGTGGTATCCATGGCAACCGTACGAACGCGGTTTTCGCCCA
>JAEUSK010000295.1 GCA_016787925.1 bacterium
ACTTGAATTTCCGACCTGACTTAACTATATTTTTGCCCTTTTGAAAAAATGCGGGATTGGCGAAATTGGCAGACGCGCCAGACTTAGGATCTGGTGGGTAACACCGTGTGGGTTCAAGTCCCTCATCCCGCACTCTTTTAAATATTAATCTCTTAATTAAGAAGGAGTTAAGATTGTTAGCACAGGTTGTAAGTGAGGACGCAAATCAGCGAAAATTACATGTAGAAATATCAACTGCGGAAATGCTTCCGTTTTTTGAAGAGGCCCTAGAAATGTACCGGGAAGAAGCCCAAATACAAGGTTTTCGCAAAGGCAAAGCGCCGCGCGACGTCGTATTGAAAAAATTTGGTGAGCAGATCAATTCCGAAGCGCTTCCCGTGATCGTTGAGGAATTCTACAAACAGGCTATTAAGGATACCAATACTGAAGCGATCGCCATAGGGCAGATCGATAATGTTAGTTTCAAGAAGGACCAGCCGATGACGTTTGATGTGACCGTAGAAGTCATGCCGGCGTATGAAGTTCCAAATTATAAAGGCTTGAAAGTTCAAAAAGAAATACACGATCTGAAAGACGACGAGGTTACCTCCACGATCGAGCGGCTTCGTGAAAATTATTCAACCATGAAGGTTTCGGAAACGGTTGCGGCAGGAAATTTTGTTACCTGTGACATTCAAATGCTTGATCATTCCGATTTACCGATCATTGGGAAGAAGTTTACTGATCGCCGGATTCCGCTTACCACACAGTATGTCGGACAGGATTTTATCGACGGATTGATCGGAGCAAAGCAGGGTGAAACGCGCAATCTGCATGTGTCGAAAGGGCCGGAAGCAAAAGAAGGGGAACACGAACACATGACGGTGACCGTCCGCAAGATCGAGGAGGTGCAGCTACCTGAACTTGATAACGAATTCGCCAAAGACCTGGGCTTTGAAAGCCTGGAGAAACTCATGGCCGATGTAAAAGAGAACTTGAAGAAACGCTGGGAAGATGATTCAGCGAAACAGTTGAACGAACGCATCATCGACGAGATTATTAAGAACAACGAAATTCCATCCCCGGAGCCTCTGGTTGATAACGCGATTCAGCGTATCGGGGACATGGTAAAGCAGCGTCTGAAAGGGCAAAAAGTGGAAGATCAATACATCATTGACAGGTATCGCCCTGCGGCGATCCGCGACGTCAAGTGGATGCTGGCGCGGAAAAAAATCATTGAAGCCGAAAAAATGACGGTGTTGCCGGAAGATATCGAAGCATACCGCGACCGCATGGCCGAGCATAATAAAGTGAGCAGAGATCAGATCAATATCGATTTCAAAACTGAGACGGAACAAAAAAACTTTGAAGATTATTTAATTGAAGAGAAACTGATGAAATTTTTGGAATCTAATTCCGTTATTGAAGAAGTGCCGGATACGTTATCGGCGCCGCAGGAAGAAAAGAAGTCTGATCTAATTGTTTAAAACTAATTCAAGGTAGAACATGAAACGTCATAAAGAATTTGTACAACAGGAATTTTCGAAACTGGATGATCTTCAGTTTTCCCATGTGAATGCCGCCGCAGCGCAGATCCCGTTCCCGTATGTCGTAGAACAAAAAGGGCAGATAGAGCGGTCTTATGACATCTATTCACGGCTTTTGATGGAACGTATTATTTTTTTGGGAACGCCGATTGACGACACGGTGTCCAATCTGATTATCGCACAATTACTTTTTCTTGAAGCCAACGATCCCGACAAAGACATTATTATGTATATCAACAGCCCCGGCGGAAGCGTCACTTCAGGCCTGGCGATCTTCGACACGATGACCTACATCAAACCCGACGTGCAGACCACTTGTATGGGATTGGCGGCGAGCATGGGCGCGATCCTTCTCATGGCCGGCACTAAGGGCAAGCGGTATGCTTTGCCTCATGCGCGGGTCATGGTGCATCAGCCGATGGGGGAGACACAAGGACAATCTTCAGATATTGAAATATATATGAATGAGATAGTGACGCTGAAACAGCACCTGAATCAGATCATCACGGAAAAAACAGGACAGAAATTGGATCAAATCGAAAAAGATACGGATCGGAATTTCTTTATGTCGGCCGTTCAGGCCAAGGAATACGGCATTATTGACGAAATTCTGGTACGCGCGAAGAAATAAATCGTTTGCTTACGCGAATGGTTTTTAGTAAGATAGTGCATTATGAAAGATCATAGCCACATGTCCCGAATAGTCTATTGTTCATTTTGCGGAAAGTCCGCCGATGAAGTTGATAGCATAATTAGCGGGCCAAACGGGGTTCATATCTGCAACGAATGCGTGCGCAACGCATTCGATATGATCAAATCGCACTCCTCCAAAGAATCCATTGTTCCACTTGCCGACATTACGCCTGAAAAACTCAAATCCAAGCTCGATGAATATATTATCGGCCAGGACCAGGCTAAAAAATCACTGTCCGTAGCGGTGTATAATCATTACAAACGCATTAATTCCATGAATGACATCGATAACGATGTCGAATTGGAAAAAAATAATATCCTTCTGATCGGCCCGACCGGTACAGGTAAAACGCTCCTCGCGCAAACGTTGGCAAAATTTTTGAACGTGCCATTCACCATTGCGGACGCGACGACGCTGACGGAAGCCGGATATGTCGGGGAAGACGTCGAAAACATTTTGGTGCGGTTACTACAATCGGCGAATTATGACGTAACGGCCGCCGAAAAGGGAATTATCTACGTTGACGAAATTGATAAAATAGCACGCAAGGGCGGTAATCCGTCCATCACGCGCGACGTTTCAGGCGAGGGTGTTCAGCAGGCTCTGCTAAAGATTCTTGAAGGCACCATCGCTAACGTACCGCCCAAAGGCGGCCGGAAACATCCGGAACAAAATCTCATCAGCATCAACACTAAGAATATTTTGTTCATCTGCGGCGGAGCATTTGAGGGAATTGACAAAATCATTCAAACCCGTATCGGCAAGAAGAATATCGGGTTTACCGCGGAGATTCAAAGCAAAGATCATCATGATATCAGCCACGTTCTGCAGCTGACGGAACCGGACGATCTTTTGTCATTTGGATTGATTCCCGAACTTATCGGACGACTGCCGCTATTATGTTCGCTCGAAGAACTTTCAGAAGAAGCGCTCTTCGCTATCCTCACGCAGCCGAGAAACGCTATCGTCAAACAATATCAAAAACTATTCAATTTGGAAGAAGTCGAGCTTCAATTTGACGAAGAAGCGCTGCATGAGGTTGTAACGCTGGCCATGCGCCGTAAAACGGGCGCCCGCGGACTCCGCGCGATCATGGAGAAATTTATGATCGATATCATGTACCGTCTGCCGTCCATTGCGAACGTTAAATCGTGCGTGATCAGCAAAGAGTGTGTTACTCAAGGCGCCTTGCCCGTTATGCGCATGCGTGACGCGGATGATGATGAGATCAAGCAAACCGCATAAATTATCCAGTCTGTAATAATCATACGCTATTCTTTACTATATGAAACACCCGGAGAATAACCCTTCTATGCCCAATGAAGCGGATTCATCGCAAGAAAAAATTCCAGCTGATCTGGTGGACGAAACGATAGTTAATCAGCTCAAAGAAAAAATGCTTGAACTTGAGCAATCTTTCCTTCAAGTGAAAGACCAGAACCGGCTGCTCAGCGAACGGTTGGAGGAAACAAGTATCCTGTACAAGATCGCCGCGCTTCTTAATTCAACATATGACACCCACCGGCTGTATCCGATCATTCAGAACATGCTCAGTGAAATATCTTTTATCGATCAATTTGTGTTATTTGAAAAAGATCAGCAAGGCCTGATGATCGTCGATTTTATGACGGAAAAAACGAAAGATAAAAATAACAGGAATATTCTGGATGTTGAAAAAGAGATTGCCGAGTCTGTGATGCGAATTCAAAAGGAAGAGTATGTTCCAAAAGTGTCTCATGAAAAAAATTATCAGAAGTTTTTTGATAAGAAAAATGACGCGTGCGTGTTCGGCGTACCGTTTGTTTCCAACAAAAAAGTAAATAAGGTGTTGTGCTTCCATTCGTCCAGAGATCTGCGGGAAAATGAAAAAGAATTTTTGCGGTTGATCTCTAATGAGACGGCGACCGCTGTGGAACGGGCAAAGATCTATCAGCACACGCTTGAAATATCCATCAAAGATGAATTGACCAAAGTATTTAACCGGCGCTACTTCAATGACCGGGTTTTCCGGGAGCTTCACCGTGCGAAACGATACAAGCGCGAATTGTCCCTGATTATGATCGATATTGATCACTTTAAAGACTTCAATGATACCTATGGCCACCATATAGGCGATGAGGTGTTGAGATGGGTTGCGAAGAATATTGGAGAAAGCATCAGGGATTCGGATATTCTGGCGAGGTACGGCGGTGAGGAATTTGTGATCATTTTGACGGAAACGGATAAACGCGGGGCTTTTTCCGTAGGAGAAAAAGTGCGCAAGAATGTAGAAGACTTATCAACGGACCTTACACATATGTTCAAGTCCAGTATACCGATTTCCCGTAACATAACCGTTTCTCTCGGCGTATCGCACTTTCCTGGCGACGGTATAACCGTCGAAGAACTGATCGGCCGAGCCGATCAGAATTTATATAAAGCAAAAGCGGGCGGACGAAATCAGGTCAATTTTGAATAAAATTTTTCCAGATTAAAGAAAAAAATCCCGCAAAACTTTAGTTTGCGGGATTTTTTGTTGTGAGCCAGGTAGGGATCGAACCTACGACCTTCGCCTTAAAAGGGCGCTGCTCTACCAGCTGAGCTACTAGCTCGACCATTGTTTCTTTCAAAGCGAAGCCATGATAAAGAAAAAAACCCGTACAAGCAAGAAAAAAATCGTTAATAACCGCCTGTTATGAAGTTTTTTACTATTCTTTTTCCTTCAGTCGTCAATATCGATTCCGGATGAAATTGAACACCCTCTGCCAATGAATTTCTTATTCGAAGCCCCATAATCTGGCCGTCTTCCGTCCATGCAGAAATCTCAATATTATCCGTAACAGAGTTCCGGTCCACGATCAAGGAATGATAGCGGGTTGCTTCAAACGGGTTGGATAATCCTCTGAAAATGGTTTTTCCGTCGTGATAAATAGGCGATGTTTTTCCGTGGGTTGGTTGACCGGATCGGACGGTTCGAGCGCCATATATTTCTCCCAGACATTGATGGCCAAGGCACACGCCCAAAATAGGAACATCTTTCGAAAAGTTTCTGATAACCTCATTCGATATTCCGGCCTGCGCCGGGTATCCGGGCCCGGGTGAAATGACAATTTTGGTCGGCTGCAGCATGCTCAATTCATCAGCCGTCACCTCATCGTTACGGAAAACTCGCACCTCGTCAGTAAGTTCCGTCTCAAGAACCGCCTCATGTAAATACTGAACAAGGTTGTAAGTAAAAGAATCGTAGTTATCGATCACGATTATCATAAGATGTCCAAAAATAAAAGCCGCACGACCAGGTTATGCGGCTTTTGTCTAATCTAAAATATTCTGCCCTTTGTCCTTCTTATTTCAAATTGAAAGCCTTCTTGACTTTTGAAACGTAATCAAGTTTCTCCCAGGTGAAGAGTTCAACATTCAGTTTCTTGACCTTTCCGTCGGGTGTGGTAAATATTTTCCTGACGGTTTTGTTCTTACGCCCCATGTGTCCATAGGCTGCAGTTTCACTGTACATCGGCTGGCGCAATTTCAATCGCTGTTCAATAAAGTACGGGCGCATATCGAACAGGTTTTCTACTATTTTAGCTATATCACTGTCTTTCATATTTACTTTAGATGTGCCATACGTGTTGACATAAATACCCATTGGCCGGGCTACGCCAATAGCATAGGACACCTGTACCAGAACTTCGTTACACACACCTGCAGCTACAAGATTTTTTGCAATATGCCGCGTTGCATAAGCGGCCGAGCGGTCAACTTTTGAAGGGTCCTTACCCGAAAACGCGCCGCCGCCATGGGCACCTTTACCGCCATAGGTGTCTACGATTATTTTCCGTCCGGTTAGCCCGGTGTCGCCGTGCGGCCCGCCGATGACGAATTTACCGGTTGGATTAATATGGTATTTTATTTTGTGGTCAAACAAATGATCAAATTTGGAATACTTTACTTTCACACGCGGAATTAAGATATGTACGATATCATCATGAATCTTCTTCTGCATGTTGGATTCAGAGTCGAAATCGTCATGCTGGGTCGAAACGACGATTGTGTCAATACGCACGGGACGGTTATTTTGGTCATACTCCAACGTCACCTGGCTTTTCGAATCGGGGCGTAAATATTTTATTTGGCGGTTTTCACGCCTTAATTCAGCCAATTCAATAAGTATGGTGTGGGCCAGGTCCAGAGGTAAAGGCATATAATCGTCGGTTTCATTAACCGCATATCCAAACATCATTCCTTGATCTCCGGCTCCCTGCTCTTCTTTCTTTTTACGGACGACGCCCTGATTAATATCGGATGACTGCTCGTGTATAGCGGATAAAATTCCGCAAGAGTTAGCTTCAAACATGTATTCACTTTTGGTATAGCCAATTTTACGAATAACCTGGCGCGCAATTTCCTGAACGTCCAGATAAGCTTTGGACTTTACCTCGCCGGCAAGCACAACCTGACCCGTGGTTACGAGTGTTTCGCAGGCTACTTTCGAGGTTGAGTCAAATGCTAAAAAGTTGTCAATAAGGGCATCGGAAATCTGGTCGGCAACTTTATCCGGATGTCCTTCTGAAACGGATTCCGAAGTAAACAAGTAATGTGACATATTATCTCCTTCTATATTAGATGATCATGAAAATGCCTGTAAATAAAAAACCTCTTCATTTAGATTAAAGAAGAGGTAAGATAACAATTAAGCTTATCTCATCTTCTCCCGATTACAATGGTATGTTCGGGACAGGAATTAGCACCTCGGCCCTCCGCCGAAACGGAGACGGTTGCTGCGGGTTCATCGTGCCTGTCACTCGCCCGCTCTTGATAAGATGTGATACTATGTCAAATAACGATCAATTTTCGTGCGCGAAATATATTAAAAAACTTATGGCCTGTCAAGTATTAATTGACGATTTCCCAG
>JAEUSK010000309.1 GCA_016787925.1 bacterium
GTCTGGTACGACAATCTTAAACTCGGCTTCATTGATCTAACAACTTTTGAGTTTAAACCAATGGAATTAACTACCATTTAAATCTAAAAAGTGTTACCTATGTCCTGAGTACAAAGTGTTACCCATGTCTTGAGTACACATGCCGACTGTCGGATAACGCTCGGCGGCTACACGACATGGCGCGAAGTCTACCGCCGAATAGGTGGTAGATTAACTTCCTTTACCACCAAAACCTAATCTTCAAAGAGCGCCATGTGCGAACGCGCCAGCGTTCGTGTAAACTCAAGTCTCTATACTCAAATGCTTCCGCTGGCGCGGAAGCGGACGTGTAAGCCGCTTGTTATCCGACGTATCCGTTCTTGAACTAAGTCCATTTTAAGCCAGTATTCTCATAGCCATTAGGGTTGTCATCAGGTAACGAGCCCATTGACATCATGACAAAGTATTTAACATTCTCTCCGAAAATATTTTGGACATCTGGAGTTACTTCTTTGATTCTTACGTAAACATCTTCGGGTAATTCTAATGGCGATAAATCAGGAGGAGCAAACAAAAAAGATGAGCCATTCCAAGTCGCGTTGCCGACCACTAATCTCATATCATCTTCGTCTGAATCGACATTGACAACTAGAAGTGCAAATGGTGTATTCTGAAATACTGATAAATCCATACTGACTAACTTTCACGGATATGTCGGATAACGCTCGGCGGCTACACGCGGTAGCTCGCACGCGAGGAAAATTATAGTTAATTAAGAACATACTCAAGTCGTGAGCGAGCTACTGGCGAGCGAGCGCCACAATAATGTAGCCTGTGGGGACATCAAAAAGCGCTCGCGAAGCGGACGTGTAAGCCGCGTGTTATGTGAGGTGCGGCCTTCCAATATGTTAACGGCATCCTCAGAAGAGCAGACCAATAGCGAGTTGACTTGTGAAGAAGTCTAAATCGTATCCTGACAGATCTCGCTTTTTACCAAAATTCTTTACGCTGAAAAGATAGCGCAATTTGCCTTCGATCTGATAACCCATTTGTTTCGAAAAAAAGGACTTATTGGTCAAAACGATCAGCGCATTAAAGCCAGCGCCGAAAGAACTAATTTTATCTTTCTTCCCAAAATCAATTTCATGATTTGAAATCGCAAAAGATGGGCCAGCACCATAAGCGAATTGTGAACGTGCAAGAATTGAAAAATCAACTGGAAAGACCACTTGAGTCATTTTCACATTCCGTTTTCCTAATGGGTTGCCGAGATCGTCGGTAATGTTTTGTTCTATTGCGCTGGCAATATGATTATGTAAATAGGAAGCTTCAATTAGGACATTCCGGTTGGCGATGTTTAAATATTTACCAATGGTTACTCCATAGAAAGCCCCCCAATTATCATTTTTGGTTATGGGAAGAGAATTGTCTGAATGATAAAGGTTATAGCCAAGATTTGGTGAGATAGAAATATTGTTTTGGCAAAAAGCGATTGAAGAACAAAACAGAATTAGGATAATTGGAATTGTGCGCATAAGTCAGCCTAGTTAGTGAGTTGGATCATTCTGGTAAACTTGCTAGTATTACCGTCAATGTCGATTTCAAGAACATAAAAGTATATTCCTTCTGGAATCAGGTGTTCGTTGTCATCAGTACCGTTCCAGACGGACGTATGGTATCCAGCAGGAAGGGATTCCTTTACGCGTAAACTGCGAATCGTCGTGTTATAGCTATTCTGAATTATCAAGGTTACAGTGGCAGGTGAGGGAAGTGAGAATTTGATTGTGACGCTACTCGGCTGGAACTCATCTAATTCGTTAGATTCGCACGAAACCATGACGAAACTCAAAAATAAGATTACCAGGTATTTATTTAATGCTGTTGACATATCATCTCACTTTAAGTTACTGTAATGCCGCATCTCGCATAACGCTCAGCGGCTACACGCGGTAGCTCGCGCACACAAAATAAATCGTTAATTAAAAACGTAAACTGTCAATATATCTTCATAGCTCAGCGTCCCGCTACAAGTGTTAACTGAATCACCAGCACTCGGTGAGGCAACAAAGCGTACTATTTCAAATTCGCTCATCATATACATTATGGATAAGAACGACTACGAGACACGACCCCTAACAGAAAAATCCCTCAGCTACATAAAAGTTAGAAAAACTGAGGATAAGAAACAAAGGAAAAAAGATAAACAATTCACATAGAACTATTCCTCGCCGAGTGCAAACAGAACCGCGATGAAAACCCCTACGGGACGCTGAGCGAAGCCCAATCAAACGGTGCGCGAGCTATCGACGAATGACGCGCACACAAAAGTGTAGCCTGTGGGGAACTCCAAAAAGCGCGTCATGAGTGAACGGGGCAGCCGCATGTTAGCCGACGTGGCCATTTTCTCGAAACACGGAAGCGGTAAACTAATACTGAATCAATGGATCAAAGTATCTCTGGCCGGTCGTAATTCATCGTACAACATGAAATAAACCGTAAGTATAATCAAAGAACAGATTTTCAAACAGCGACAAGGCCAAGCCTCAAGTATTGTTGCCATGTCGGCTAACGCTCAGCGGCTACACGACATGGCGCGAAGTGTGCCACCGAATAGGTGGCAACCAACTCACTTTACCACCAAAACATAATCTTCAAAGAGCGCCATGTGCGAACGCGCCAACGTTCGTGTAAACTCAAATCTCTATCTACAAATGCTTCCGCTGGCGCGGAAGCGGACGTGTAAGCCGCTTGTTATACGTCGTGACCATCAACCGTTTCCGTTAACTGAAAACTCAGCAATCACTTTGAGAGTAATGTTGACCTTAATCTGCCAGTATCGACTTCCACCATCAAATACTTGCACAAAGCCATCGTGCAAGCCCTCGCGGGGATCAGCAAAACCCTTAAACCGGTCGCGGAGTGACCATCTGTTCCAAAGCATGTTTACAAAAATAATTTTGTTCCCGTTTGCATCAAGAAATCCAACATATTGCCTAAAGTACTTATGAAGATTCTCGTCAATAACTGGATTACTATTATCCTGGTTTAATCTGTCACGATTAAGATATTTGATGCTGTCTTCTATAATCTTTTCCAAAAACTCTATCTCTTCTCTAGTCGGGGTGAAACGGTTTATTATAGTATCGCTAGGTTGCGGCATTATATATCCAGCAGTCAGAATAATACCTTCGAAGTCGTGGCCTTTAATGTTAAGAATATTAGGAACGACTGAGTTTGTCACCGTTATCCCAGTACATGAAAAGCTGATCCAAGCGAGGGCGATTATTGTGATATTACGATTCATACTTTCAATGGTCATGACGTATAACGCTCGGCGGCTACACGCAGTAGCTCGCACGCGAGAAATTTATCGTTAATTAAGAACATACTCAAACCGTGAGCGAGCTACTGGCGAAGCGAGCGCACACAATAATGTAGCCTGTGGGGACATCAAAAAGCGCTCGC
>JAEUSK010000036.1 GCA_016787925.1 bacterium
TTGAATGTCTGATTTGTTTCCCAATAAGCCTGCCATTTTTTTTCGATTACAGCAAAATCATACCTGGCGGCGTCCGCCCTCTGTTCCGGTTTCTCTGACATGTTCTTTCCTTGAGTGTAAATTTTTACCGCAAATGGCGCAGATGGACGCAGACAAAAACGTCGATTGCACGCGCTACGGGTTACATAACTTAACGGTTGCGGAAATGGTTTCCGTGAACTACAGCGCACGAATTATAAAAAAAGCGCACACCAAATGCAACCCTTCGTTGACCTCATTAAAACAGAAGGAACCGGGTGTGGTTAAGGTTGCCACTCTCAAAAAAAATGCAAAATCATGACGAAAGTCATAGTTTATGGTGATTTTTTTTACGAAAATTAGACTATTAATCTTAGAATTCGGCTATTCGCTAACCGGAATTCTGAATTCAAATAGGCTAAAAAGTTTCAAAGTATATTCAACTAAAACATCAGGAGACTGATTATGTACAAGGATATTCAAGTGCCAAAGGACGGCGCAAAGATCACAATCGACAACGGAAAACTTAAAGTACCGGACAATCCAATAATACCATTCGTCGAAGGCGATGGCACCGGACGTGACATCTGGCGCGCATCGGTTCGCGTTTTTGACGCTGCGGTCGCTAAGGCATACGGTGGAAAGCGCAAGATCAATTGGATGGAAGTGTACGCCGGTGAAAAGTCCTTTAAGATGTCCCAAAGCTGGCTTCCTGACGAAACGGTCGAAGCTTTCAAGGAATTTCTGGTCGGCATCAAAGGGCCTTTAACAACGCCGATCGGCGGCGGGATCCGCTCGCTGAATGTGGCGCTACGTAAACTGCTTGATTTGTATGTTTGCCTGCGTCCGGTTCGTTGGTACAAAGGAGTTCCATCTCCGGTCATCCATCCTGAATATGTGGACATGGTTATTTTCCGAGAAAATACAGAGGATATCTATACCGGCATCGAGTTTCAATACGGCACAGAGGATAACAAAAAATTTAAACAGGTTTTTAAAGAAGCGTTCCCAAAAGAATACGCTAAAATGCGTTTTCCCGACACAGCAGGTATCGGGATCAAACCGGTTTCCGTCGAGGGAACGGAGCGGCTCGTTCGTGCGGCAATCACCTGGGCACTGCTGAATAAACGCAAGAGCGTGAATTTTGTCCACAAAGGAAATATCATGAAATTCACCGAAGGCGCATTCAAAGACTGGGGCTATACATTAGCTGCCCGTGAATTCAGGAATCAGATCGTTACTGAACGTGAGACATGGATACTTGGCAACAAAGAAAAGAACGCTAATATAAGCGTGGAAGAAAATGCCAAGGCGATAGACCCGGGCTTTGACATGATGTCTCCCGCCCAGCAAAACGATATCAAGAACGAAGTTTCAGCTGCATTGAAATTATGGGTTACGCATGGTGACGGTAAATGGAAATCGATGCTGCTCATCAAAGACTCTATTGCCGATGTCAGTTTACAATTCACTTTGATTCGTCCGCGCGATTACGATGTGATCGCCACGCTCAATCTGAACGGCGATTATCTCTCCGACGCGCTTGCTGCGCAAGTCGGCGGTATCGGTATCGCGCCCGGCGCTAATATTAATTATGTCACGGGGCATGCCATATTCGAGGCGACGCACGGAACGGCTCCCAAGTATGCCGATCTTGATAAGGTGAATCCAGGATCGGTGATACTCTCAGGCGAAATGATGTTCCGTTATATGGGCTGGACTGAAGTGGCTGATCTGATCGTCAAAGGTATGGAAGGCGCTGTGGCTGCTAAGACTGTTACATACGATTTTGCCCGACTAATGGACGGCGCAAAAGAGATCAAGTGCAGTGAATTTGCGGATGCGATGATCAAACACATGTAAGAAGACAATATCTGTACAAAAAAAAGTCATGGTGAGCTTGTCGAAC
>JAEUSK010000092.1 GCA_016787925.1 bacterium
CTATTAGATCTTAAAAATAATTAACTTGGATTGAGTTTAAGACGTGAACCTAACTTGTAGCTGTAGACATTGCAGCAACTGGTATAAAGGTAAAGGAAAGGCTCAAAATTGTCAAGTACATTTTGAGCCTTTCTCCAAGTACTCTACTTGCCCTTCATCTGTGCAGCCTGCTTTGTTAACTCAGGAAGCACTTCAAATAAATCGCCGACGATGCCGTAATCAGATATTTTAAATATCGGCGCTTCGGCATCGCTATTGATCGCAACAATATACTTGGAACTGGACATTCCCGCCAGGTGTTGTATGGCGCCTGAAATTCCGACTGCTATGTAAAGCTGCGGACTGACCGTTTTGCCCGTTTGCCCAACCTGCTCCTCATGGGAACGCCATCCGGCATCAACCACTGCGCGTGATGCACCGTGCGCCGCGCCCAGCGCGTCCGCTAATTTAACAATCATTTCCCAGTGTTCTGGCGCCTTTAGTCCTCGTCCGCCGGACACTATAATATCCGCTTCCGTCAGCTCGATCTTCTTGCCGGATTCAACGACCATGTCCTTAACTTTCACTCGGGCAGGTTTGATGGCAATACTCAGCTTTTCAACATTGGCTTGTACTGGATTTTCCTGCGCACGAAATACATTGGGACGTAAACTAATCACCTGATGCGCTGTCTTGATCGCTATTTTCTGAAAGGCTTTTCCCGCCATCACAGGCCGTGTAACAGTGAGTTTACCGCCGTCCGTGTCAAAATGCGTTACATCAGTTGCAAGGCCCGCCTTAAGTCTTCCCGCAACGCGAGGCCCAAGATCTCTTCCCATTGCGGATGCCGGCATCAAAATGATAGTTGCTTTTTCTTTTTTTACGGCTTCTTCGATCGCCTGCGTATATCCTTCAGTCGAATATTTATCAAGACCTGCATCGTCTATAACATAGATTTTGGTTATACCGTATTTTCCCAATTCAGCGGCCATTTTTTCAATTCCGGATCCGACTACAAGTGCGGCGGCGGATGTACCGAGTTTATCTGCTAAACGTTTTGCTTCGCTGGCCACTTCGAAACCTGATTTGCGAAACGCACCGTTTCGTTGTTCGGCAAATGCTAAAATTGACATGCTGTCTCCAAGAGTTTTAGGTTAATCATTTTAAATCACTTTTGCTTCTTCATGTAAAAGACGAAGCAATTCCGGAACAGCGTCGGCTCCCTTTCCGACGATCTTCCCGGCCGGCCGTGCCGGAGGCAGTTCGATCGCTACAATCTCGGTCGTTGCGGCGGAAATAACCGGCTCTTTTTTCTCGAGCGGTTTCTTCTTGGCCGCCATGATACCTTTTAGATTAGGCAACCGCGGTTCGTTTAATCCCTTCTGTGTGCCGATAACTGCGGGAAGAGAAAATTCTACAATTTCTTTTCCGCCTTCGATTTCACGTTCTGCGGTGCAAACCTTCGATTCCTGATTTATGTCCAATTTTACAACCACTGTTACGCAAGGCAGATCAAGCATCTCCGCTACGAGTTGAGCCATCTGTGAACTATCCTCATCGATCGCCTGTTTCCCGAAGAGCAACAGATCATAGGGCATGGTCTTGATCTGTTCGGCGAGCGCGTGCGCTACATCACCGGAAAAATTCGCATCGGTTTTCAATAAAACGGCTTTGTCAGCGCCCATCGCCAGCGCCTTGCGAATATCATTTTCAGCGCGTTCAGGGCCTAGCGTCAGAACGGTCACCTCGCCGCTGAATTGTTCCTTTAATCGGATGGCTTCTTCGATCGCAAATTCATCATGCGGATTGATCACAAAATTAACAGCCGACAGATCCAGCGATTTTCCATCCGGCGCTGTCTTCACCCGCGTCTCGCTGTCCGGCACTTGCTTCATACATACGATAATATTCATCAAAGATCTCCTGTAGAATGTCTGTTTGGAATCAAACTATTTCCAATATTTTAACGGGCGTGAAAATAACAAAAAATTGCGTAGGTATCAAACTTTATTTATACTTTCTCAGGTAAGCAAAATATTAACCTAAATAATGTCGCAGAACATTGCTGCGGGACGCGTGGCGAAGACGGCGGATGGCTTTTTCTTTAATTTGGCGAACACGTTCGCGGGTCAGATTAAATCGTTCTCCGATCTCCTCCAGAGTCATCGGGTGATCCGTTTCAAGTCCAAAATAGAGTTTAACCACTTCCGCTTCGCGCGCAGAAAGCGTCTCCAGAGCGCGCTGAATTTCTATTCTAAGCGATTCGGTTAATAGATCCTGATCGGGCGGTTCCTGCTGTTCGTTCTCAATCACATCCATTAAGGTATTGTTTTCCGAATCGTGCATCGGCTCATCCATCGACACATGGCGTCCGGACATCTGCATAGTATTCGTAACTTCAAATGCGGTTATATCAAGCATATCTGCAATTTCATCCGAACTGGGTTCGCGTTCAAACTCCTGCTCGAGATCGCTGAACACTTTGCCGATCTTATTCAGCGTGCCGATCTTGTTGAGCGGCAGCCGAACCACGCGGGATTGCTCCGCCAGCGCCTGCAATATGGATTGCCGAATCCACCAAACGGCATAAGAAATGAATTTGAATCCGCGCGTGACATCGAAGCGTTTTGCCGCTTTGATGAGGCCTATATTTCCTTCATTGATCAGATCGTTCAGTGATAAACCTTGGTTTTGATATTGTTTGGCCACGCTGACCACAAAACGCAAATTGGCCTTGGTCAGTTTTTCCAAAGCAGCCTCATCGCCGTCTTTAACTTTTTTGGCCAGGTCAATTTCTTCATCCGGAGTCAAAAGCGGAACGCTGCCTATTTCCTGTAGGTATTTGTCTATAAGGTCATTGCTTTTTTCTGCAAAGTTCATGCTGACATCTTTGATTAGATGATTGGAAACGGTTTATTTCTTATTGTGCTGCATTTGTAGCGCTTCGATCTTCCGGTTATATATGTCAATGGCGCTTACTAATGCCTTAATCCGGGGATTTTCCTCTACGTTTTGCTCATGTTCATTGCATATCAATTGAAATGTAAGTTCCCCCAATTCTTTCTGCTTCAAATAGCGGTCCTTTTTTAACTCTAACAACTCTACCTGCTCTTTTGCTGCCGCTGAAAATTCTACAACTTTCCGGGAAAAAAAATCTGTGCCTTTTCCAAATTCCTTTTTTAGATCATCTAATGGTGACGGCATATTCTAAAGCTTTCTTAACGGTCAATGCGGTCCGCGATGCCTATGATGGTTGCGTCCGTCGGAGTCTTACGATCCAAGGGAATGGGCGCTTCTCCTGATGTTACATAGTATACCAGTTCGTTTGGCTGCCCTGTTCCGACCGAATCCGTTGCAATGATCGGACTACCCATCTTTTCCATTCCCGACGTGAGCGGCTGTATTATTTTGAGTGAACAGCTTTCCAGGCTGGGATGCTTTTTGGTCGCCCAAACGGTACCTATTATACGCGCTAAATTCATATTCAGTTATGCTGCAGACTATTTGATATCAATTTCCAATTTGTCCACTATCGCCATGATTACCGCATCGACCGGACGATCTTGTGTAATTTCTGTCTGTCGGGCGGAACTGCCGGAACAATACAATACAATTTCTCCGGCGCCGGCGCCAACTGAGTCGGCAGCGACGACAAACGTTTCTTTTTCTTTATAATCGAGATCAACGCTGCGCACGATGAGCAGCTTAATGCCCGTCAGTTTTTCATCTTTGCGCGTTGCCCAGACGTTTCCTATAACTTTGCCTAAAACCAAATTTTCTCCTGTTCAGCTAACAAATCCGATTCGTATTTCTTTCATTTTTCGCGCGGTCTGAACGGCTTTTTCCGCAGACTGCATTAATTGCATTTGATCCTCGCCGTCCACTCCGAAAGTGGCAATACCGATCACGGCCGTCAGAGGT
>JAEUSK010000133.1 GCA_016787925.1 bacterium
CAGCGCGATCGTGACTGCCATGTTAGGCGTATTCTATCTTTCCTGGATCGGCTTCATGGATTTGAGTTTAGTTTATCTGACGCCAACCTATCTTGCGCCGCAAATTGTTGGAGGGCTTTTGCTGGGATTCGGATTTGTTATCGGAGGATATTGTCCCGGAACCTCCGCAGTGGCTTGTTCCACCGGACGCATCGACGCGATGGTGTATTTGCTCGGCATCTTCGGCGGGATTTTCGTTTTCGGCTTTGTGTTTCCCTTCGTTAAGGATTTTTATTATTCCACGCCGATGGGGAAAATCACGCTGCCGCAATGGTTCAATATTCCTTACGGCGTACTGGTATTTGCGGTTGTTGTTATGGCGGTCGGAGCCTTTGCCGCTGCGGAATGGGGCGAAAAGAAAATGGCACGAAAACAAGCGGAGTTATAACATGAAAAAAATATGGTCGGATCTTAGTTTAAATTATCGCCTCGCCTCGATCGCCCTCCTACTGGGTTTTATAGGTTTGTTTGCAGGCAGCCCTTATCACGGGAGCAGAACAACTATCAACTCGAAAGAACTGGGCCTGATCGTGGACAACGAAGTGGATCATGTCAAAGTGGAGGAACTTGCCGACTGGATCATTCAGGGTAAAGCAGATTTTCGGCTATTGGATCTGCGGAACGAAAAAGAATTTAACGATTACCGTATACCGCTCTCAGAAAATGTAAAAACATCCTCGCTTGAAAAGTATCCGCTCCTTCGGAACGAGAAGATCATTCTATATTCTGACGGCGGTATTCATTCGGCGCAGGCATGGTTTTTATTGAAAGCCAAAGGCTATAAAGGCGTCTACATTTTATTAGGGGGCCTGGAAGAGTGGAAGGAAAAAGTTTTATTTCCAAAGATTCCGGCAAATGCCTCCGCTGAACAACTGGCCGCATTTGATAAAATGAAAGAGGTCAGCAAATTTTTTGGCGGTTCGCCTCAAACCGGATCAGAAGAAACAAAAGTTGCGGAAGTGAAAGCGATGCCTAAACTGGAAATGAAGTCGCAAAAACTGCCGGTTAAAACAACCAAGAAGAAAAAAGAAGGCTGTTAGGAAGTTGATGTTAACTCTAAAGCATTCGCCTATTATTTTAACGATAATCCTGTTGACCGGATTGTCCGTCGTCGCGCAAGGCATTCAGCAAAATCTTTCACCAAAGGCTGCGGGCGATACTTCAAGGACTGCGAATTTAAATCAGATCAACAACGTGGCGCGCCAACTCATCGCGCCGTGCTGCTGGAAACAGACCGTTGATGTTCACTCGTCGGAGTCCTCGGACAAAATTAAAAAAGAGATAGGAACTGCTTTAAGCGAAGGCCTGACGGAAGAACAAATCATCAACCGTTTCATTGCCGAGTATGGCGAACGGATTCTCGCCATACCGAGAGCATCCGGTTTTAACTGGATGCTTTGGGTTCTTCCTGCGCTATTTCTACTTGCCGGCAGCATTGTTGTAGTTATGATCCTTCGCCACATTTCTCATCTGCGCCCATCTGTCGAGGTTTCACAGCCGCAGTCCATTAACGACGCCGGTCTTAAACGGATTGAACGAGAACTGGAGGAGTTTGACGCTTAAGTTGAGCGCCCGAACGGCTATTGATTTTTAATTCCAATTTGATATACCTTCTGTTGTAATATAAAAAAGAGGTGACGATATGAAAATGAATTCTCTATACGCA
>JAEUSK010000164.1 GCA_016787925.1 bacterium
CCAGCGCTAATGATACTATGTGGGTAACTGCATGGAAAAGTAGGACGTCGCCGGGATTTATTTTTGGCCCCAATAAGTTCTTATTGGGGTCTTTTTTTTTAGTCCTGAAGAAGTTCAGGCGGGCTGTATAAACCCATACAAAGTAATCTAATTTATCTCTTTACTTATATTCTCTAATCAGAAGGAAATGTATCATGAATTCAAACAAACTCTATGTCGGCAATCTTTCGTACAATACGGATGACCAGGCATTAAGCGATTTATTCTCACAGGCCGGTACGGTCACATCCGCGAAAGTCATTATGGACAAGATGTCGGGACGTTCCAAGGGATTCGGTTTTGTCGAAATGGGCACGGAAGAAGAGGCAACAAAGGCTATCGAAATGTTCAACAACTATTCGCTCATGGAAAGAAACCTGAAGGTCAACGTAGCGAAACCGATGGAAAAGAAATCCTTCGGCGACCGTGGCGGTTCAAGCCGTTACTAAAAAAAATTATTTCAACGGTAGCCTCTTAACACGCAGGTCTCCCAACGGAATTTATTTTTAGAAACCCCAATTTCGGAAGAAGTTGGGGTTTTTTTCTTAATTTCCCACCTTTTCCTATAATTAGTGCTATTTAGCACTTGATTGTAAAACTATAAATACTTATTGTAAAACACATATCATAAAACAGATCTGTTTTTTTATCACATCTTTTTATCACGACGCGTTCAATATAATTTCCATTTAGTTTTTGCGCCACAAGGCACAACATTTTTTGCAATCAGAAGATTGAAATGTTTTCAAAGATTTGAAAATATTTAGAAATCTAAAACTGGATTCCAAGTCAGAAAAGTTACCAATTTACATAGATGCAGCGTTTTCCTGAAATATTTTTCAACAAACCCTAACTTTAGAGGAGAGATTATCATGAAATCAGGTTTAATCATCGCCCTGTTCTTGCTGATGCCGGCCATACTGTTTGCTCAACACCCGGTCTCAGGAACAGTGAGAGATTCCGTTGGCGAGCCGCTCGTGGGTGTGAATATTGTTCAAAAAGGAACTTACCGTGGGGCGACGACGAACATTCGCGGAGAATTTAAGATTGCCGCCACATCGCCGATGGCCACTCTGGTATTTTCTTACATAGGTTACTCCAAAATCGAGGTGCCGGTAAATGGCCAGTCAGAAATAGACGTCGTGATGAAGGAAAATGTGATTGAGCTAAATGCGATCCAAATCGTCGGTACGCGCAGTTTCAACCGGACTGTGACAGAAACTCCGGTAGCAGTAGACGTAATTCAGGTGAAAGATGTGACAGAGCACTCCGGACAAGTGAGTGTTAATCAGCTGCTACAATACGCCGCCCCGTCGTTCAACTCCAACAAACAATCCGGCGCGGATGGTGCCGATCATATTGACCCGGCCACATTACGCGGATTGGGACCGGATCAGACATTAGTTTTGATCAACGGTAAACGCCGTCACCAGTCTTCTCTCATTAACATATTTGGTTCGCGTGGGCGCGGAAATACGGGGACGGATCTTGACGCGATTCCGGCCGCAGCCATTGAACGCATAGAGATTCTGCGTGACGGCGCCAGCGCACAATATGGATCCGATGCCATCGCAGGCGTTATTAATATCGTCTTGAAATCGTCTGTTAACGAATTTACCGGATCGGTTACAACAGGAATCAGCAATGCGGACCCAGGATCCAACTATGATATAAATCCGGATAAAAGTTTTGACGGCCTGACTGTAAACACAAGCGCCAATTACGGCGTAAGACTTGGGCAAGACGGTTTTGCAAATTTTACGCTCGACTACGTTTCAAAAGCCAAGACCAATCGTCCCACAGATCCGGACGCTTTTGATGTATACAGGGAGAAGTTTGGAGATGCTTCTGCCAACAACTTCGCGGTCTATATGAATTCAGCTATTCCAATCAACGCGGCTTCAGGTTTCTACATATTCGCGGGCTATAATCATCGGTACACGGATGCATATGCATGGACCAGAGGCGCTGACGAAGATAGAAATATTCCTGAGATCTATCCGAACGGATTTAATCCGCGCATCACATCCACCATAACTGATTACTCGGTTTCGGCCGGTTATCGCAGCAAATTTAACGGATGGGATATTGATCTGAATAATACATTTGGTTCCAACCGGTTTGACTACGTTATCAAACATACGTTAAACGCCTCGCTATTGGCCGCATCACCGACAAAATTTGATGCCGGCGGTTTTCAACTCATTCAAAACACGAGTGAGGCTAATTTCAGCAAATTCTACTCTCATATCGCTCAGGGTGCAAATTTCGCATTTGGCGCGACCTATCGCATTGACAATTATCAGATTTTTGCCGGCGAGGAAGGTTCCTGGAAAAATTACGGAGGATTATATATTGTAGGAACTGATACTTCTTTGCGACCTGCCGGATCGCAGGGATTCCCAGGTTTTCAGCCTTCAAACGAACTAAACAAATCACGAACCAACATCGGCGCATATGCAGACGCGGAATTTGACCTCACGCAGGAATTCATGATCGGGACCGCCGCGCGATTCGAACACTACAGCGATTTCGGAAACACGTTTAATGGAAAATTGGCTAGCCGCTATAAAGTGACTCCCGACGTTTCATTGCGCGGATCTGTCAGCACTGGATTCCGAGCGCCATCGCTCGCGCAAGTCTATTTCAACTCTTCCTTTACCGACTTTGTTGGCGGCGAACCTGTAGAGAAACTTATAGCCAGAAATGATGCGGAAATTACAAAGGCACTGGGTATCCCCGCACTTAAGCAGGAGAAAGCGATTGACATGAGCCTTGGTTTCACTGCGAAATATGAAGATTTCACAGCTACCGTAGATGCATACCGAGTTGTGATCAAAGACCGGATTGTGCTGACGGGTGCTTTTGATAACTCTGATACGACGATCAGCGCCTATTTCCCGGCCGGAATCGCTCAAGCATCATTCTTTACCAACGCCATCGATACAAAAACGAACGGCCTGGACATTGTGCTGGGCTGGACAAGATATATGGACAACAGCCGTCTCAATGTCACATACGCGGCGAACTTTACGGACATGTCGTTAGGTAAAACAATTAAAACTTCCGATAAATTAGCGGGCAAAGAAGATATTTACTTCGGCAGGCGCGAACAATTATTTCTACTGGCTTCCGCACCAGACAGCAAGATGAACTTAACTTTTGATTACAAAATGAACGCATTTACTACGAATTTACAGTTCATTAGGTTTGGTGAAGTAAAACTGGAAAACTGGGACGGCAATATTGACAAATACCGTGCAAAGATTGTCACCAATTTAGCATTCGGATATAATGTCTCAAAAAATATCACGGTAAGCGTGGGTGCAAATAATGTATTCAATCAATATCCGGATCAACATGACGCCGGTCTAACTGAAACCGGTGGAAATTGGGATGCCGTTCAAATGGGCTTCAGCGGAGCTTATTACTTTTCTAAGATCACATTTACGTATTAAGCCTTTTGAGATATTTTTATTCCTCGTAAGAAAATCGTACCTAGGTCCATTATTAAGGAGCCGCGTTCAACAGAATGCGGCTCTTCTTTTATGCAAATGAAACGTAACGCTCTTATTGACATTATTACGAAAAACCTGTTCCATTAATCAAAAAAATATGCAATATTAGTTGCAGGCAATAATTTATTTTTCAGAACGAAACCAAACTACTAATGAAAAGTCATACTATTCTTTTTTGCGCCCTGTTCAGTTTCACTGCAATCGGTTGTTCGCCGACAATAACAACCCGTTCCTTACCGGATAACGCATCGATTCCGCAGGTCAAGATCTTAATTCAAAAAACGCCGACGGTTTCTTTATACGCCAATGCGGCATTTGCGGTGAAAGACAATATCTCTGGGCAAGACATCGGGTATGTGTCGGCGGAACAACGGATCGAACTCAGGCGGAGCAAGGATAAGATAGAGGTCTTTGATGCGACGGGGAAATCTATTGGTGTTTCCTCATCGTTTTCAATGGACACCAAGTCTACGAGCATCCGCTTCAGCGTTGGTGGAAATTCGTACCGCGGCTCCCTTCTATTGTTGCCGGAAGAAGACAAGATCAATGTGATCAATATCCTTGATATGGAATCGTACCTAATGGGGGTAGTGCGCAATGAAATTGGAAATCTCATGCCTGATCAATTGGAAGCCGCCAAAGCCCAGGCCGTTGCTGCACGAACGTACGCGGTTCGATATAAAAATAAATACAAACAATACGATTATGTGAGCGATGTGAATGATCAGGTGTATGAAGGCGCGTCAAGTGAGAGCGATATAACAACAAGAGCCGTGATCGAAACGATCGGTGAAATTGCGATTATGGATGGAAAGCCGATCAATGCATTTTATTTCTCCACCTGCGGCGGCATTACGGCAAATGTACAGGAGGTTTGGAAAAGTTCCGCGCCAACAGCCTATCTCGTAAGTATAAACAATGAAGTTGCAGGTAAAAATTTATGCGAGGATTCACCCAACTACCGATGGGAATTAAATTGGACGGGTGACGAAATTGAAAAATTGATCAAAGAAAACCTGAAAGTGGTGATACCGCAGGAAGAGGTTGCACGAATTGATAATCAGCGATTGTATAATTTGGCCGTAATGTCACGCGATTCATCACAACGGGTGAAGGAATTTAAAATCGGCTTTACTAAAGATAGTTTTATCGTCAGCGGAGAGCAAGCCCGACGTATTTTACGAGGGGAAAAATATATTCTGTACAGCTCCCTGTTCCGTCTAGATATCATGCGGAACCCGGACGGAACGATCCACTCGGTCAAATGCAGAGGCGCAGGATTTGGACACGGCGTCGGTATGTGTCAGTACAGCGCACGTACCATGGCGAAACAGGGATATACGTATAAGCAAATTTTACAGTTTTTTTATAGAGGCGCTGAACTGGGAAAATCTTACTAAACTAACGGAGCGGTGTCATGCTTCGATTACTTGTCCTTTGTACTTTGATGCTTGCCGGTGCGGTCTCTGCACAAACTGCCTTTGCGATTTTCCCAACCGAAGTTGGAAGTGGCGTTTCCCAGGCAGATCGGGAAAAAGCGGAGAGCAGCTTCTTAAGCTATCTAATTCAGTCCGGCAAATACCTGATCGTTGACCGCACCAGAATAGAACAGGTCGTCAAAGAGCAGAACTTCCAGTTGAGTGATTATTCGGATCAACAAAAACTCTCCAACGTCGGAAAACTGTTGGGTGCGGATAAACTGGTAACCTCACGTCTTTTCAAGAAAGGAAGTGACGTCGGCATGTCGATTTCTGTAGTCGACGTAAGCACCGGGCAAATTGAGCTGAACCACGAAGAGTCGGACGAGGGTTACTCACCAAGTGGCAATGGAAAATTCTGTGCGACCGAGGTTATTAACAAATACCCGTTGCTCGGCAAGGTCGTCGGCAAATCCGGTGCTGTTTTTGTAATCAATCTTGGGAAAACACAAGGACTCAAACCGGGGGATCGCATTTTTGCCGCTCGTAAGACCGTGCTAAAGGGCGAAAAAGGAGAGGTTCTGTTTGAATCGTTTGATCGCGTCGGGATCCTTGAAGTCCAGCAGGTGGAAACCGGCCGTTCGGTTGTCAAACTGCGAAGTTTGGTAGACGCCGGCGTTTCTGTGGACAAGGAAGATGCCGTCTCTTCGGAACCAATTCCTGAAAAGGAACCGATTGTTTCGTCGATATCCCTTCTGCCGGATATTACCGCAGGGAAACTTCTACTCGACGATGACATGAAAAAGAAACAGTACCTGACCGTATCAAACAACGACGGCCCATCCTATGAGGACGGAGCACTCAACATAGATGCCACCAAAGACGACGATATCCATTCTTATTGTTTCTACCCCGAACCGTTTACGAGACTTGAAAACTTTGTTGTGGAGTGCGATGTGGAATTTATTAAAAAGGATACGCCCCAGATAAATCGTATGAGCATTGTTGTCAAAAGTAATTCCGAATATATTGCCGCCAACAACTATGCTTTTTACATGAAGGCCGACGGCAAATACTCATTTGACCTCGTAAGAAACGGAAGTATTTTTTCAATTGTTCCAACTCAGTCATCGCCATTGATCAAAAGGGGCGAAAGCAAGAATAGGGTTCGGATCGTGTGTTATGGTTCCAAGTTCGATGTCTATGTGAATGATCAATTTCTGATCGGAACGGGGCATGAATTATATGAAAAAGGCGGCATCGGCTTTTGGGGCAACAAAGGAAGCCACGTGCGGATCGACAACGTCAAAATATGGGAGGCGGTCAAGAAATAAACCGTATCAGTTGATCACTTGGTAGCGATTGTTCCGACGTTTCGCAGTATAACCAGCATCTGATATCATCTTTTCAATATCTTTGATGGTGACGTTAAAAGTTGTGCCGTTCTGGCTCACCACATTTTCCTCAATCATTAGACTCCCAAAATCATTGGCGCCGTAATTGAGCCCGACCTGAGCGACGTCTTTGCCTTGAGTAACCCAGGAAACCTGGAAATTGTCAATATTATCCAGCATGACGCGCGAAATGGCAAGCGTCTGCAGATACTCGACTGTTGTGGTCACACGAATATTTGGATTTTGTCCGAGCGGAACGTTGTCAGGCTGGAAGTTCCATGGAATGAATGCCGTAAAACCTCTTCCGTAATTTTTCAAGCTTTCATCCTGCAGATCGCGGATCTTGATTATATGTTCAATCCGTTCTTCGAGCGTTTCCACATGTCCGTACATCATTGTGGCCGTAGTTGACAGTCCAACTTTATGGGCAATCCGATGCAGAGCAAGCCAGCGCTCGGAATCGCATTTGCCGCGGGAAACTTCTGTACGAACCCGATCTACCAGTATTTCAGCTCCCGCACCGGGAATAGAATCCAGTCCGGCTGCTTTTAGCCGCAGAAGAGTTTCTTCTACGGATAATTCAGAAACTTTGGCGATGTAGTCTATTTCAGGCGCGCTTAAACAATGAAGCCAAATTTGTGGAAATTTAGATTTCAGATGACGAAACAGGTCTTCATAATATGTTATCTTTAGTTTCGGGTTCAGTCCGCCCTGCATTAAGATCTGAATGCCTTCAAGCGCAATCAACTCTTCGATCTTTTGGTCAATTTCTTCATAGCTCAACACATAACCCTCATTTGAGCCCACCGGCCTGTAAAACGCACAAAAACTGCATTTGTCAACACATACATTCGTATAATTTATATTGCGGTCGATTATATAAGTAACGGTATTGTCCGGCTTCTTCTTTTCACGTACATGGTTTGCCATATAACTCAGAATGGGAAGTTCCTTGCATTGATATAGCGCTAAGCCGTCCTCAAAAGTCAAACGCACGCCCTTTTCAATTTTATCGAATATCGCATCGATCATGGTCTTGCTTTCTCTTATGAACTTTCACATTTTCTTGAAACCTCGAGCAACATAAATAAAAAAACAGTTCAATTCAAGAAATATTGGGTTGTTTTTGTTTGATTGTCAGGCGCCCGTTGATTAGATTTCCTGACATTTTACCGTATTGACATTATGAACTCATCTTATCATATCGCGTACTACAACGGAAAATATATTCCCGAATCCGAATTAACCATATCTCCCAACGATAGGGGATTCCTCTACGGCGACGGAGTCTTTGAAACTATGCGGACGGTTGGGCGGAGAATTATTTCATACAAGGCTCATTATGACCGACTGTATGACGGGTGTCGACGTTCAGACATTAAGCTCTCAACTTCTTTATCCGATCTGCGAACTATTATAGATGACCTGCTCATCAAGAACAAATTATCAGACGCCTATGTTCGCGTTACCGTCACGCGCGGAAGCGGAGATCAATTTGGATTTGGATATTCAAAAGACATTAAGCCGTCATTGCTGGCCGTTGTCCGCCAGAGCAAAATAATTCCAGATTCACTTTACGAGAAAGGCGTCAAGATTGATTTTCAATTCAGCTCAATGTTCAATTCACATGAAAAGACAGGTAAAACAAAATCCTTGAGTGCTCAGCCGTATGTAATAGCAAAACAAAAGGCGCTCGATAAACAATGTTATGACATGATATTTATGGATGCATTTGAAACCGTTTATGAGGGAACCGCAAGCAATATTTTTATTATCAAGAACGGGATGCTCTTAACGCCGCCATTGGAAGCAGGTATATTGGCCGGAACGACCCGCGCCCGCGTCATAGAAATAGCTTCACAAAAATTAAACATACCGGTTACTCAAACGACTTTTTCGAAAAGCGATGTTCTACAGGCTAATGAAATATTTTTAACCAACACTAATATCCAAGTGCTGCCGGTAACTCAAGCAGAGAAGGCTATCATAAGCAGCGGTAAGGTTGGCGGTTTGACTCAAAATATTCTGCAGACTTTCCGTCAATCATTGATTGAAATTCTAGAGTAATTATGACGAGCTGGCATATACGTGAATTCGACTGCGACAAGTCCTTATTGGACATGTACGCGAAGCTGTATCTGCATGAATACAGTTTTTTTCTGTTCAGTTCGTTCTTGCCGCATGAAAACTCCCGTTTTTCTTACATGTCATGTGATCCCAGCGTTGTTTTCACCGCAAAGCATAATAAGATCATCATAAACAAAAAAGAACAAGTTGAGAAATATGAAGGCGATCCATTTCAGCTTTTTGAAAGCCTCATGACAGCTCAAAAAATAGAATACAAATTCAATACTCAGATTGCGGGGTCACCCTTCTTTAAAGGCGGCGCTATAGGCTACTGGGGATACGATATGAAAAATCACATCGAACAATTGCCATCTACCGCCGATGACAACCAAAATCCGCCGGACGCATGCTGGATGTTTTTCGACGGACACATTGTCATTGATCATTTGAAGAATAAATATTACTTCGTCGGAACGGACGAAGGCATTCACAGACTTGAAATGCTGATTAGCAGCAACGATAACAAACGGCCAAAACACGAAGAGGTCGAATACAGCATTAGTCACACGGTCACCAAAGACGATTATCTGAAGCAAATTGGTATTGTAAAAGAACACATTGCTGATGGCGACGTGTATGAGTTGAATCTGGCTCAACGATTTAATGTCGCTTTTCGAAATAAAGACGAATGGACCGATTTTCGTATTTTTGAAAACCTTGTTGACGCCAGTCCTTCGCCATTCTCTGCCTTTCTGAAATGCGGAGACGTATCAGTAATAAGTTCCTCTCCGGAACGTTTTCTGCGTGTACATGATCGTGAAGCCGAAAGTAAACCAATCAAAGGCACCCGTCCGAGACGCAGTGATTTTTTCAAAGATGAGGCCATGTATTTCGACCTGCTGCATAGCGAGAAAGATCGCGCAGAAAATGTGATGATAGTTGACCTTGTGAGAAACGACCTTGGCCGCGTATCAAAAGCCGGAAGTGTGCGGGTAAACCGGCTTTTTAATATTGAAAAATATGCAACCGTATTTCAGATGGTTTCGACTATTAACAGCACACTCAAAGGCATGTGTACTAACACAGACGCTGTGAAAGCGTGTTTTCCGCCGGGTTCAATGACCGGCGCGCCGAAAATTCGCGCCATGGAAATCATCGACGAATTGGAATTATTCAACCGCGGTGTTTATTCCGGCGCATTGGGCTATATTGGATATGATGGAACTATGGATCTCTCTGTAGTGATCAGAACTCTAATTCTGCAAGGCGAAAAGGGATATTTCCAGACCGGCGGAGCCATAGTGTGGGATTCAGAAGCCGATGAAGAATATCAGGAATGCATAGACAAGGCTCAGGGAATTATTAAGGCATTGGAGAGGCTAAATAGAGATTAAGCTGTGTCTATTTTTTTTGTGATTTCTCGTAATCTTGAATGAAATTTTTGATTCCGTCATAGATACCTTCAGCCAATTTCTTCTGCCCGTCCTCGGATTTCAAAAATTTTTCCTCATTCACGTTAGAAATAAAAGCCGTCTCAACTAGTACCGCCGGCATGGACGCTCCCATCAGCACATAGAACGGAGCCTGTGAAACGCCGCGATTTGTAAGACTGAGCTGTTTGTCCAACCCCTTCTGAATGTAATCGGCCAGCTCCTCGCTTTCCTTCACAAAAACGCTCTGCATAATATTGCTTAAAATAAATTTTTCATCAGTAAAATCACCGTACTTGTGGTTATCTTTTTCCAATTCTATAACCTCATTTTCCTTTCGGGCGACAGCGAGCGCTTCATCAGTCCGGCTGGGCGACAGAAAAAACGTTTCAAAGCCGTTAGCTTTCCGTTTGACATTTGAGTTACAATGCACGCTCACAAATAGTTTTGCGTTTCGGGAGTTGGCGAACTTGGTTCTGCCATGAAGCGTGATATAGGTATCGGTATCTCGTGTGTATTCTACTTTGAGGCCAAGCCGTTGTTCTATTAACTTACCCAGTTTTAATACGATCGCAAGCGTCATATCTTTTTCCCGGGTCTTGTTCTTTCCGGACGCCCCGTTGTCCCAGCCGCCATGGCCGGCGTCCAAAACTATTTTATCAATTTTCCACTGGTCTTTCTGAATATTCAGATTCGGTTTCTTGAGAGGGTCAACGTCGAGATGCGCCGAATTGCTGACGCGAATACTGACAAAAACGTCACCGCTTTTATCATCAACAACAATTTCTTGTCCCGGTATATCGTAATTAAGCTGAAATGAAAGTTGCACCGAATTCTTATGCTGAAAGATTAAAGCGCTTTTAATCAATTTAAATTGCTCCGACAACTTAATGTCCCTCGCAACGTCGTCTGAAGACAATCCGTCTGAAATAGTTACATAGAGCCAGTTCTTATTCCTCCATACTTCAACATCGTCTTTCCGAAAACGCTTCTCTGTTTTTAGTTTAATCAGTAGCCCGTTTGATTTTTTGTCAAACGTAATCGCTGTCAGGTTAACTCGCCCTTTTTCGGTATCTTCAAAAGCTTCGATTTTTGACAATCCCGCTTCTGATAATGGCATTATGAATTTATGGTCGTCAACCAAAACGGGCGCAGTTAAATACGCATTAAGAATCGGGACAAAAAACCGGATCGGAAGAAAAATAATACCGTCGATATATTGGCAGTCTACCGGCATCTGCAATATATCTTTTTCATCAACTACAACGAACGGGTTGTTGCCGGTGACTTTAATTTGATGACCAGGTATAGACAACACAATTTTTTTCTTGGCTTTATTCTCATAAAACCCCGCATCGAGTAGATCAACTATGTCGTTTGCAGCGATGTAATTCTGATCTCCATTATACACGGGAATAATGGACGATGATTTCTTTCCGAAGTCCAACTTAACAGGGATCTGCGCGGTTAACTGCGGCACAAAAATAACAAAACAATAAAACAGTAATTTCACATTATACTCCTGAGCAAAATTAGTTTCTGAGTGCGCGGTAGCCGATATCTTTCCTGAAATACGCCTTGTCAAAATGAATTTGTTCGGCGGCTCTATATGCTTTCTTGATCGCATCGGATAAATGTTCAGAGTAAGATGTAACGCCCAAAACACGCCCCCCGGAACTGTAGACTTTTCCATTTATCAAATCCGTACCCGCATGAAATATCAAGGTGTTTTCGCCGGTCATTCTGTCCAGGCCGGAAATTTCTTTATTCTTTTCGTACAGATCAGGATATCCGCCTGAGGCCATTACGACACATACAGAAGATTGCTGATGCACTTCCAGCTTATATGAATTTATATTCTGGTTTACAACCGATAGAAACATGTCAACGATGTCGCTTTTGATCAACGGTAAGACCGCCTGACATTCCGGATCGCCGAAACGGCAGTTAAATTCAACCACTTTAGGGCCGCCGGGAGTCAACATTAGTCCGCAATATAAAACACCCTTATACAGCCGGCCTTCGTTTGCCATCGCGAGAATAGTTGGTTCGATAATTTCCTCTTTTACACGGTCTAATAAAGCGGAAGTCATGACCGGAGCCGGGGCATAAGCGCCCATTCCGCCCGTGTTTTTTCCCCGGTCGCCGTCGAAAATTCGCTTATGATCCTGTGCGGCAGGCAAAAGAATGTAATTTGTGCCGTCGGTAACAGCAAAAATAGACGCTTCTTCACCTTCCATCATCTCTTCAACAACGATGGAGTTCCCTGCTGCCCCTAATTCATTCTTAATCGTATCAACTGCCGTTAACGCCTCCTGCAGCGTCGGACAAACAATCGCGCCTTTCCCTGCGGCGAGGCCGTCGGCTTTGACAACGCACGGCTGATTCAAATCTGTAATGTAAGCTTTAGCATCAGCAACCGCGGTAAATGATTCAAAGGATGCCGTTGGAATCCCGTATTTCTTCATTAGATTTTTAGCAAAAACTTTACTGCCTTCGATTTCTGCCGCTTTAGCCGACGGGCCAAAAATATTCAGTTCGTGTTGCTGAAAAAGATCAACAATTCCAAGCGTCAGGGGTTGTTCCGGCCCAACGATCGTGAGATCGATTTTATTTTGGATGGCAAATTGTAATAAAGCTTTAATATCAGTCGATTTTATCGGGATGCATTCGGCGATCGATTGAATACCGCCATTGCCGGCCGCGCAATAGATATGCGTAACTTTTTCAGATTGAGCGATCTTCCAAACCAATGCGTGTTCTCGGCCGCCGTTCCCGATGACTAGAATTTTCATAGGTATAATTCAACAAGTGAAAACTTTATGTAATAAAACCAATCTACTTCATGTTATGATAGACGTTTTGGACGTCTTCATCTTCTTCGATGATTGCAATCAACTTTAATATGTCCTCCTCATGTTCTTCAGACAACTGGGTGGATGTTTTAGGGACGTATTGAAGTTCCGCTGTAATGATGTTGAATTGCTTTTCTTCAAGCGCTTTCTGCATTTTTGTGAAATCAGCGAATGAGGTGTAGACATAAATTTCATTTTCGTCGACTGCAAAATCATCCGCGCCGTAATCGATAAGTTCAAGTTCCAGTTCTTCCAAATCTACAGTAGGAGTTTCCAACTTAAAAACGCCTTTCCGCTCAAAGGAAAAGCCGACGGAGCCCGATGCGCCCAAAGAGCCGCCGAATTTTGTAAAATACATACGGATATTTGCAACAGTGCGCGTCGGGTTATCTGTTGCGCACTCCACTAAAATTCCTATTCCGTGCGGCCCGTAACCCTCGTACAAAACTTCCTGCAAATCTTTTTCATCTTTGGAGGATGCGCGCTTAATGGCCGCATCAATACGATCCTTAGGCATATTCACGCCCTTTGCATTCTGAATCGCAGTGCGCAATCTCGGATTCAGGTTCGGGTCCGGTCCGCTCAGTTTTACTGCAATGGCTATTTCTTTTCCGTAACGCGTGAATGCCTTTGCCATTTTGTCAAAACGCGCAAACATTTTATATTTTCGTTTTTCGAATATTCGCCCCATGACAGGTTTATTTCCTCAGTTTAAATAATAAATAGATTGTATGAGTCCTGATTATCTGATAATTCACTATCGATCGGAGGTAAAGTAGCATTATTGAACGGTCTTGTCAAGAAATTCAAACCGGTGGTCTGTCCAGGAAACGAGAGGAGACTTGCCATCAGAGGCCGGGTTGTAGCGGCATTTATAAACGGTCTCTATCGATAATTTTTCAAGCACGCTGCTTTTAGTTGTATTTAATTTCACTTTGTGATCAATGACTTTTCCTGTAACGTCAATTTTGACCTGAAGTATGATAACCCCGGACACGCCTTGCTTTTGGAGTTCGGCGGGGTATTCAGGGAATTTACTTACCATCAGTTTTGCGGGGAAATACTCCGATTTGCCTTTACTGCCGGGAGGCGCGGGCATGGCCGGTATCTCGAGCAAGCCGTCCTCCGTTCCGTAGCGTACATCCGTCTCTTCCGCAAGAATATTCTCAGTAATGTCCGATGCAATAGGTATGACGGGCTTAACGGGCGAACCTTTTACGGATAATGCCTGGCGGGTTTGCGGGATGTCATTAACTTCCAAAACGATATCCGTACGCCTTAAATCGGAAATGTCGGCCGTATCCATTTTTGGAAGAAAGTTCACAAAAATAACGTGAAGAATTAAAACCGCTAACAGTCCGGATTCCAAATAGAGAACACGGTATTCTTTAACTAATTTATGCGCCGGGATTGTAGGTGTGGTTTCGGTCATAAAATCCGGAGAAATATTTATCAGGTAGAACGCATCGGAAGGCAAATTGTTTCCGTCTGATCAGGCCAATACCTCTTCAGTATATACAGCTTGCTGCGATAAATTTTGCAAAATTCTTCGCGTAAACACCTTTACCATTCGCTTGCGGTATGCCGGGCGGAAATTCGTCAAGTCCATTGGTTTAGCCGTGTTGTATGCCATTTCGGACGCTTCTTCTATTTCTTTTTCACTGATCTTCTTTCCGATTAGAATATTCTGCGCCTCAGTGACTTCCCATGGGCACGGGAAAACAGCCCCTAAAATAATTTTAGCCTCAAGGCATATCCCGTTGTCATCTAAAATTAATCCGACCATAACCCCGAGCATTGGATAGTCTATAGCCTGCCGGCGGCGTAATTTCATATACGCACCGCGAAATCCGAGAGGCAATTTCGGAATTTGCACTTGGGTTAATATTTCATTCGGCAGCAACTTGTTAAACGCCATACCGTCATTCTGGTAAAATTCACGCAACGGAATTTTCCGCTCGCCCTTTACGCTAACCAGCGTGATCACAGCATCCATCGCGTATAAAACCGGAACGGTGTCGCAGGAAGAAATGGCATAACAACGATGGCCCCCAGGAGCTACTCGGCAAATATCTCCGTCCTTTTTCATACAATTATTGACAGCCTTACGCCAGAAGTGAGACTGATTGTAATAATAACAGCGTGTATCAAGCAATATATTCCCACCTATCGTCCCTTTATTTTGCAGCAATGGAGTTGCAATCTTTTTTGCTGCTTCAGCCAAAACGGGATAGTTCTCGGTTACCAAAGGGTTGTGTCCAACATCAGCGAGAGACACCAGGCCGCCGAGAGTCAAACCGCTTTCCGGATCGAAATGAATTTTCTTCAGTTCTGGAATATTGTTAATACTGATGACTACTTCCGGTTCAAATAATTTATTTTTCATGCTCGGAATAAGATCGGTTCCGCCGGCAAGAATTTTCGCACGATCCCTGTACTGATCCATCAGACCGACTGCATCCTTAGTGGATTGAGGCGCGAGAAACTCAAATGAAGGAAGCGTCATCATGTATAATGTTTCTCCAATATTTATCCGAGTAAAAGAAGACAAAAGTAAAATTGAGCAATGTATTCGTTTCAATTTTACGTTTCAGAAAGTCTAAATCGACGTTAGTCCGGGATGTATTGATTTTAACTTGTGAATTCGTTCTTTGGGGTTTGTTGATCCAAAAATATACGATCCAGCTACAAGCACATGCGCTCCCGCTTTAATGACATCCATACTCGTTTTTTCGTTAATTCCGCCATCCACCTCAATCCATATCTTTCGAGATCCAATCATATTGGATATAGCGGCAATTTTTTTGACCGAATCAGTAATAAACGCTTGTCCTCCAAAACCGGGGTTTACAGACATTACAAGAATCAAGTCAACGATATCCAATACGCATGTCAATGTATCGTGCGGTGTAGCCGGATTTAACACCACGCCGGCTTTTGCTCCGGTACTGCGAATAAACTGAAGGGTTCGGTTTAGATGAATACAGGCTTCCTGATGAACCGAAATAATATCTGCTCCGGCATTACGGAAGTCCTGGATATACCGGTCCGGGTTTTCGACCATAAGGTGAACGTCTAAAGGCAACCGGGTTACCTTTCGAATATGCTCTACAATAAATGGTCCAATGGTAATATTCGGAACAAAATGTCCGTCCATCACGTCAACGTGAATCCAGTCCGCCCCCGCCTCTTCCGCCATGCGTATGTCGGATTCCAAATGCGCAAAATCAGCGGATAAGACGGATGGTGCTACGATAGCCATAGAAATCTTGTCGAAATTGTTTTTGATTAGCTTTGCCAAGATAGAAAGATTAGTATATAGAATCAAATACTTTTAGCTCATTGATAGTCAAAAAAAATAGTCATAGTTTGACAACGAACTATCCACATCATATCCAAGAAATAATATTGGCATGAGTCATTTTATCATCGGCACCGCAGGACATATAGACCATGGCAAAACGGCGTTGGTGAAGGCGTTAACAGATATTGATACCGATAGTCTCAAAGAAGAAAAGGAGCGCGGAATCACCATTGATCTAGGGTTTGCCTACTGGAAAGACGGTATAACGATCATAGATGTGCCCGGTCACGAACGGTTTATTCGTAATATGGTTGCCGGCATTAGTGCGATTGATTATGTATTGTTGGTTATCGCAGCCGACGACGGCATCATGCCGCAAACAATAGAGCATCTCGAAATTCTTAAACTGCTTCATATTTCCACCGGCGCAGTTGTCATCACGAAAATTGATCAG
>JAEUSK010000180.1 GCA_016787925.1 bacterium
TCAAATCACGGAACACCCGGTATATCCCATGTCCGGCTCCAATCTTGAAAATGACAATGCGCTGATTAACAGCCAAATGGTATTCGGCTTCATCAAAGGCTATCAGTCTAATCCAATTCATATAAAGTTTAATTACCCCAAAGACTGGAAAGTCGGAACTCCGCTTGAAGTGAGTAATGAAACATATTCAGCTCAAACGTATGATGAACTCGTTGATTCCCCTTTCATGTTTGGAAGCCTGTCACATGCTGCTTCTAATATTGGCGGAACCAATATTCATATTTATTGTTATTCCCAAAACGGAATGATCACAGCGGACTCTCTGAAAGCCGGCATGATGAACATGCTTAGCGCTGCTGAAAAATTCATCGGCAAGCTGCCGGTCAAGCATTATACGTTTCTCTTCCATTTCCGGAAAGATCTTCCTCCGGCGTACGGCGCATGGGAGCACAGTTATTCCTCATTTTATGCCATGCCGGAAACCCCTTTCCATGAATCTGCTGAACAGATCCTGAGCTTTGCTTCTCACGAGTTCTTTCATATTATTACGCCGCTGAACATTCACAGCGAGATAGTTGAGCGTTTTAATTTTGAAAAGCCGGTTCCGTCACAGCACTTATGGCTGTATGAAGGCACAACGGAGTGGGCGGCGCAGATGATGCAGATCAGGGGAGGCCTCATATCGCCGGATGAGTTTACGAGGAGAATTTCCCAGAAATTAAGTATCAGTGATGTTTTTCGACAAGATATCAGTTTAATAGACCTGAGTCTGGGTTCATACGATAAACTGACAAGCCAGTATACCAACATTTATATGAAGGGCGCCATGACCGCCATGATGCTGGATATGCGGTTACTGGAACTATCCCATGGAAGAACCGGGTTGCGCGAGGTGATCCAAAAATTATCCAAGAAATACGGGCCCAAAAAAGCGTTTTCGGAAAAAGATTTTTTTGATGAATTCGTACAAATGACTTATCCGGAAATTGCCGATTTTATAAACCGATACATCAAAGGCGTCGAAAATCTGCCTCTCAAGAAGACCTTGTCCCTCGCCGGATATGATTATACGGCCGATTATAAGACAGGCCGGTTCACGTCCTCCCGTGGGGACTTCAAATTTGATTTTGTTAACAATGCACTGATCATAAGAGACGTCAATCCCGCCGACAGCGTCAATATGCAGCTGGGAATTAAAAACGGGGACGCCCTGATGAAAATTAAATATAAAGAGGAAACGTTATCGCTGTTTGATCCGCAAACGCAGCGCCTCATCGGGTCTATCCAGCCGCGCGATACTTTCACGTGGATTGTTAAGAGGGATGGGGCGGAGATTGAATTGACCGCCCAAGCCGGGCAAAAAGAAGTGACCGTCAAGCACCGCATCGCATCGATGACCGCGCCGACAAAGGAACAGGTGGAATTCAGGAAGTGGTGGCTTAGCAATCGATAGAATTTATTTTGATCATAAAAATCCCCTTGGTGATTCAAATAAGGGGATTTTTTATTTTACGTAAGATCAATCCGTAACGGAGTCCATAATTACTCACCAGAAGTTCCGGTAACCGAAAGTATGCCAAAGCCTCCTTGAGAATAACTGCTCCGGCAAAGATCACATCCGCGCGTTCCGGCTGCAGGCCTTTGATGTTTTTTCTTTCCGCCAATGTCGTCGGCCTTAATTGATCCAGTAGTTTTTCAATAACATCCGCTGAGAGAACGAAACGATTGATTTGATCCGGGAGGTACTGCTCCATCTTTTGTTCCATCGCCGCCAGCGTAGTGATTGTCCCCGCAACGCCGATACATCGAATATTTGTGTTCAACCTGTAATGTTCAAGTTTTTCCGAAAGCAGCGATGCCACAAATTGTTGCACGGTGAGTTCTTCTTGAGGCTTTATGGGGTCGTTTTTGATGAACATTTCCGTCAAGCGAACGGCGCCAATGTCTAAGCTGATCTTCTGCAGAATGCCCGTTTTGTTTCCGACGATGAATTCCGTACTGCCTCCGCCAATGTCAATGACGAGCGTACCCTGGTCATCGATCTGCGTTTTTGGCAAAACCAGACGCCCGCCATGGTAGGTCCACAATGCTTCATCGTCGCCGTTCAATATTTCTATGTCCACGCCGGACTGCTTCTTGATTTCCTCCAAAAACCAGTCGCGGTTGTGGGCGTCCCGTAACGCACTCGTGCCGCACGCCGTTAATTCAACGCACGCGAATTTTTCTGCAATCGCGCGGTAAGCCTGCAGCACGCCCACGCATTTCATTAAACCCTCGATACCGATATTGCGATTGGTATCCACATTTTTTCCGAGCCGGATGATCCGCTGTTCCTCATGCACGGTCGTAATTTCCCCGTCAGGGCTCACATCTGCAATAAGAAGCAGAACGGTATTCGTTCCAATGTCGATAGATGCTATTCGTTGAAGTTGTTTCATGCGATTCCTTAGACGTAATCGTGCTGCAGAACGTATGCGACCCACTCGCCGTCCTGTTTTGATTCGATTAAATGGAGTCCGCGATTTGTGAATGCCTGCCGCATGCTTTCATCCTCAAGTGTTAGTATGCCGGAAACCAGCAATACCCCATCGTGCGACAGAAAGCTTCGAATCGTATCCAATATTTCCAAGATAACGCTTTTTTGAATGTTGGCTAATATCATATCGTATTTTTTGGGCCAGGCCGGCGGCAGTTGCTGAACATGTCCCTGCAATACCTCAATTCGCCT
>JAEUSK010000294.1 GCA_016787925.1 bacterium
CTTCAAATCTTTCAAAGACATCTTTGTTTCAATTGAACTAGTTGTTGAGGCAATGAACAACCCAGAGCCAGCTGTGTTCTTTGAGAACACGGGCACAAATTATGATGATTTCCTAGGCAGGCTGCGTTTCACAACAACTCCATTTTTCAATGAAAATGATGATCATTATTTATTTGACATCAATATTGATGAATTGTACCACGGTAGAGATATTGAAACAACCCAATATTGTTCTTTTTCCAAAAAAAAGGAAACAAAAGCGTGGATGGCATCACACCATGAAGAACTGCATAATACTTTTAAGAAATTATTATATTATTGTGATTATTCTGTACACCAGAATATTACAAATATGCGCAATATTCCCGATGATGTGATCCGATTAATTATCTCTCAACCAATTGTGATACTTCAAGGTGAATTACTCAAGGCTAAAGCTCATGATAATACTGTTGAGTTAGTGCCGACTGAACATGTACAATATACTTTTAGCTATTCTTCAGTAAATAAAGGACCGTCGTATATCAATGTTGATGTTATAACTGAGTCTGGTTTTGACAGCTATTTAGAGCGACTTAAGAATGAACTTGTTTCAATTGGCCACAATATTGAGGCCCTGCCACGCTTTATTAATCGTGTGGAAAGAAAGAATCTTTATTAAATATGCATCGGCCATCGCATAACATGCGGCTTACACGTGCCGCTTCGCGAGCGCTTTTTGATGTCCCCACAGGCTACATTATTGTGGCGCTCGCTTCGCCAGTAGCTCGCTCACGATTTGAGTATGTTCTTAATTAACTATAATTTCCCTCGCGTGCGAGCTACTGCGTGTAGCCGCCGAGCGTTATGCGCCATGACCGAATTATACAAGGACTTAGCTCCTGTTGTAATTGATCGCAATGTTCTTTGATCATACTCGTTTCTTTTTGCTCGACCGCCGGAGCCTTGCGAGCGCTGTCGCTCCTCGCTGGCCGGCTCCTTTTGATTGTTCTTTGGTTCTATTGTTTTGTACTCTTGCGATCAGTGCTCGTGCTTATAGTTGTTTCATAGATTCAAGTTGACGCACTTCGCACTCATCGCCTGTGGTTCTTGGCTTCTAAGTTGGCGGTCGAGCCTTGGTTCGATACACGTATTCTGATAAAGTAATCGTTCTTTGATTTGGGTGTTTATTTGAACGTGTAGAGTTTATCTCAAACGGTCACGGCGCATAACATGCGGCTTACACGTCCGCTTCCGCGCCAGCTGAAGCGTGAGTACTTAGATACTTAGTTTACGCGAACGCTGGCGCGTTCGCACATGGCGCTCTTTGAGATATGCAGTTTGGTGGTAAAGTTAGTTTATCTACCACCTTTTCGGTGGCACGTTTCGCGCCATGTCGTGTAGCCGCCGAGCGTTATGCGCCATGACCGAAAAATACAAGGGCTTAGCCCTTTTTGAAATTACTCGTAATGTTCTTTGATACTTCTGTTCGTGTTGCTCGACAGCAAGAGCTGCGAGCGCTTCGCTACTCGCTGTCGCTTTTTGACACTCTTTGTGTCTGATTTTGTTTTGTTCTTGCGATCAGTGCTCGCTTTTTGGATTTAAGAAAAAGTTCTTTGGCTTAGAAGCTCGCACTCATCGCTTGTGGTTTTTCACTACTATATTGGCGGTCGAGCCTTGGTTCGATCAAAGTATTCGGATAAAGTTATCGTTCTTTGATTATGAGTTTGTTTGTGAGTTTAGAGTTTTCAGCAAACGGGTCACGGCGCATAACATGCGGCTTACCTGTTCGCTACGCGACGCCTTTTGATCTTACGATAGAGAGTTTGTGGGCGTCGCTTCGCCGATAGCTCGCTCACGTTTTGAGTATGTTCTTAATTAACGATTTATACTATCGTTCGCGAGCTACCGCAGGTAGCCGCTGAGCGTTATACGAGATTTGGGCGACTTCGCTACTTCTAACAGAAATTAGACAATGAAAATTCTAATTACGCTACTTTTTTTGATGCAATTTGTTTCTTGTGATACTTTCATTGAGTATTCAGGGCAAGTCATTGACTCTACGACATTAGAGCCATTATCTGATGTACATGTATCTTTGGGATTTGTTCGCACTGATACTATTTATAGAGAGACTGGACCACTCAAAGAAAATATTTACCAACCATTTTATAGTGATTCTTCAGGCACGTTCAGGTTTGCAAAAATAACAGGCTATATTGGATCAATCAATAATTTGCAAATACATTTGTTGTTTGAAAAATCCGGCTATGAGAAATATGTTTACCAGCCCAACCAAATGACAGAGAGTGGTTTGCAAATAAAGATTAAGAAACTATAATGGTCGCCCAAACCTCGTATAACATGCGGCTTACACGTCCGCTTGCGACGCCTTTGATCAGACGATAGAGAGATTGTGGGCGTCGCTCGCCGATAGCTCGCTCACTTTATGATATGTTCTTAATTAACGTTTTTTACTATCGTTCGCGAGCTACCGCGTGTAGCCGCTGAGCGTTATGCGCGATTGTTCCCGAGGACTAATTATGATGCATAAAAATATCCTGTCGTTAATAATAGCAATCCAATTTCTTTCCTGTGCACGTAGTAGTGTGCCGCTTGCAATACAATCGACCAATACGCCTCACCATAAGACAATAATATCAGGAAGGTTGGTTTCTAATCCAACTTGGTTCAGACAAACCCCTGCTATAGTTATAAAAGACGGATATGAAAAACATGTATATTACGGGGAAATAATAAAGCAAACGCAAAAAGGATTTATTTTCGTTCGTAACGCAGACGGTTGGTACGAACCTGAACCAAAAGAATATCTGTTTGATGAAATTGTTGGGATTATTGATAACGACCTGAATACATTGTATGGTAAGATGCCTGATGAATTTAGCTATGTTAACTATGGGCTTGACTTGCAGCTTAAACCCATTAATGGCGATACATATTCTTCGATTAGGCTCATCATGTTACCGAACGAGATATTTTCTTACGCGATAGCTCCCGGAATATATACTGTTGAAAAGATTCTGTTTTTTGGAACTAACGCATCAGTCTACGATATAGCAATTGATCAGCAAATGAAGATAAATATTCAAAAAGATAAAATTAACGACATTGGCACTATCTATTTGGACTGTCCAACAAAGGACTCAACGAGGTCAATACATCTACTTTCGTCGAAGAAATATGAAAGAAATCTCAAGAATATTCCACTTTTTGGACCTCTTCATTATGTTACTACAAAAACAATTTATGGTAACGAAATTGTAGATAATTATAGGGGTAAACGATTACATATTCTGCAGTTTGGAAAGTCTAATAATGTTATATCCGTCGAATAGGAAAACAACCGCGCATAACAAGCGGCTTACACGTCCGCTTCGCGAGCGCTTTTTGATGTCCCCACAGGCTACATTATTGTGTGCGCTCGCTTCGCCAGTAGCTCGCTCACGGTTTGAGTATGTTCTTAATTAACGATAAATTTCTCGCGTGCGAGCTACTGCGTGTAGCCGCCGAGCGTTAT
>JAEUSK010000302.1 GCA_016787925.1 bacterium
TTCGCTCAAAGTCCAATTCAATAACGTGTTCGGATATTATATCGAGATCACGCACACGCACAAAGACAAAGTACCGGCGGACTATATCCGTAAGCAGACCATGGTCAATGCGGAACGATTTATCACGCCGGAACTCAAGGAGTATGAGGAAAGAGTGCTGACGGCAGAAGAGAAGATCAACCGGCTGGAACTGGAACTTTTTGATCAATTGCGCAAAACTATTGCCGGCTATACTTCCGACATCCAGAAAAACGCATCGCTGATCGCGGAGTTGGATTGCTATTTTTCATTCGCAGAAATCGCAACATTGAATAGATATGTCAAACCGACTGTGACCGATTCCGACACGCTATTGATCCGCGAAGGCCGTCATCCGGTTGTAGAAAAAATATTGCCGCCGGACGAGCCGTTTATTCCGAACGATCTTCACATGCATTCTGACAGCCAGATCCATCTGATCACCGGACCCAACATGGCTGGGAAGAGCTGTTATCTTCGTCAGGTCGGGCTTATCGTGCTTATGGCGCAGATCGGAAGTTTTGTTCCTGCCGCATCTGCCGAAATAGGGCTGGTCGATAACATTTTTACACGTGTGGGCGCGTCCGATAATCTCGCGGCGGGCGAAAGTACTTTTCTTATTGAAATGAATGAGACGGCAAACATTCTCAATAACGCCACGTCACGAAGCCTGATCCTTTTAGATGAGATCGGGCGCGGCACAAGCACTTTCGACGGACTTTCCATCGCGTGGGCGGTAACGGAATATCTGCATAATCATGCGGACCAAAAACCGAAGACTCTATTCGCAACGCATTATCATGAATTGGTAGAACTTGAGGAACTGCTTCCGCGCGTAAAAAATTATAATATGCAGGTCAAAAAATACGGCGATAAAATTATCTTCGTTCGCAAAATCGCTCCGGGCGGATGCGATCACAGTTTCGGCATCGAAGTGGCTCAATTAGCCGGACTGCCTAAAGACGTGATACAGCGCGCCAAAGATGTTATGAAAAATCTGGAGTCGCACAATATTTCCGCTCATAAAGATAAAAGTGAACTTGCAAAAGGCGCCGATTCGCCCATGCAAATTACCTTATTTGAGGATACGCTCGGGCAAAAAATAAAAGAAGCTTTAGCGCAAATAGATGTAGATGCGCTGACGCCGCTTGAAGCGCTGAATGCGCTGAGTGAATTGAAAAAACAAATGGAGAAAGAGAGTTAGGCAGATTGAACAAGGTCAGGCTCAAAGAAAAAAAAGATAAGAAGATTCGTAACAATTACCTCTGGGTTTTTCGTGACGATGTGTCCACACAGTTCAAAGATCGCGATACCATCGAGGACGGTTCTATTGTGGAAGTTTACGACTCGGAGAATAAATTTCTTGCTATCGGCACGTACAATTCCCAATCGCACATTCTGGTTCGAATTCTATCTAAGCAAAACGTCGCCGTTGATAAAAAGTTTTTTCTGCACCGCATTAAGAAAGCTGTTCAATTTCGGGACAGCCAAAAGATCAATTCCAATGCAAGGCGGCTTGTTCATGCAGAAGCCGATATGTTGCCCGGTTTGATGGTAGATCAATTCGGCGATTATCTTGTGGTGCAGATACGCTCGCTCGGAATGGAACAATTTAAAAAGGAGATTTTTGAAATTCTGGTCGAGCTCGTAAAGCCTAAAGGAATTTACGAGCGCAGCGATATGGAATCGCGGTCGGAAGAGGGGTTAGACAAATATGCGGGTACGGTGTACGGCGAAGTACCGTCATCTATCGAGATTTTTGAGAATGACATGAGATTTTATGTTGATGTGCACAAAGGCCACAAAACCGGTTTTTACCTTGACCAGCGTGATAATCGCGATTTCGTTCGCTCATTGATCAAACCCAATCAAAAAGCACTCGACCTTTTTTCGTATACCGGAGCTTTTTCTGCAGCGCTCGCTAAATCCGGTGCGCTTGTAACCGCCATTGATCTTGATCCCGACGTAACTGTTCCTGCAAGGGAAAACGCGTTATTGAATGGGGTCGAAAAGAAATGCGAATTCCTTACGCGCGACGTTTTCGAATTTTTGGATGAGCAAACCGAATTACAAAAAACCGAGGCGGGCAAAATACAAAAATACGATCTGATCGTTATCGATCCGCCGGCTATCTCCAAACGAAAAGAAGGAATGGAAAAACTTAAATGGGCTTATTGGAAATTATTGCTTAATTCTCTTAAATTACTCAATACCGGCGGACATATTGTTCTATCGTCCTGCGCCTATCACATGTCAACCGACCTGATGCGGGAGGCGGGCCGTTATGCTTCAGCGGATTTGGGAGTTCGCCTGCGTGTGGTTCATACAACGTACCAACCACCGGATCATCCGCACATTCTGCAAATCCCGGAAACGCTGTATCTGAAAACGATTTTCTTCCAAATGCTTTAAAGACCATTTATTCACTTTATACTAATTGAGGAGACGTTATGAAAACAAATTGGATCACGAATTTAGCGGTAGCCGTTCTGAGCCTATTGTATCTCGGCTGTTACGAGACCAAATTGGATTACACCGTGAATCCCGACGGATCGGGAAAAGTGCTTGTGGAGGTGAAGGCTACACCTATGATGGAAACAAATCAAGGTAATGCCGGCGCCTCTCTCGCAAAGGATGTGCTGAAAAATTCCGCGGGTATTGATACCTGGAAAGATATTGAATTCAAAAAGACTGACGACGGGAAAAATTTCTTTAAAGGAACGGCCTATTTCACTGACATTACAAAAGTTCGTTTCAAAAATATCAGCATTTTGGATTCCATTAATTTCTACAAGGATGCGCAAAATAACCTGATACTTGAGATGAATAGCGAAAGCAAATCGGAAAAAAAGGCATCGACAAAAACGACCCTCTCAAGCGAGGAGGTGGACAAATTTGTTACGGAACAAAAATCACAGTTTGCTCAGATGAAACCGATGATGGGCGCTTTCTTGGGAACTATGAAGACGGATATCAGTTTTCAATTGCCGGGAAAAATCGAAAAAGTTAACAATTTCAAAATGGACAAAAGCGG
>JAEUSK010000016.1 GCA_016787925.1 bacterium
AGTTTTGTGGCGCAGTTCCATATTCTCAAGCAGTTCTTTTTCGAATCGTTTACATTCCTCTACCGGGATTTCATCCAAAAATCCGTTCGTCGCTGCAAAAATGATCACGATCTGCTTATCAAATGAATACGGCTGATATTGGCCTTGTTTGAGAATCTCCACCAGTCTCGCTCCGCGGCGTAACTGCTGTTGCGTGGTTTTGTCGAGATCCGAACCGAATTTTGCAAACGCTTCCAGTTCACGATACTGCGCAAGTTCCAGTCTCAGCCGGCCCGCAACCTGCTTCATTGCTTTGATCTGCGCGCTGCCGCCGACGCGGGATACGGAAATACCGACGTTGATCGCCGGTCGCACACCGGAGTAGAATAAGTTTGATTCCAGAAATATCTGCCCGTCAGTAATTGAGATCACATTTGTCGGAATGTAGGCCGAAACGTCGCCCGCCTGAGTTTCGATTATAGGTAAAGCGGTCAGGGACCCGCCGCCTAATTTATCATTCAATTTTGCAGCGCGCTCTAACAATCGTGAATGCAGATAGAACACGTCGCCGGGATAGGCTTCGCGCCCTGGAGGGCGGCGGAGCAAAAGCGAGACCTGGCGATAAGCCACGGCATGTTTGGACAAGTCGTCATAAACGCACAAAGCATGGCGTCCGCTGTCACGGAAATATTCGCCCATGGCCGCCCCGCTGTACGGAGCAATGAATTGCAACGGCGCCGCTTCCGATGCCGATGAGGAAACCACGATGGTATATTCCATTGCGCCGGCGTCTTCAAGGATCTTTACAACTTTCGCGATCGTCGATTCTTTCTGGCCGATACCAACGTAAATACAATAAACATCTTTTCCCTTTTGATTGATGATCGTGTCGACTGCGACGGCGGTCTTGCCCGTCTGACGATCGCCGATAATGAGCTCACGCTGACCTCTTCCGATCGGGATCATCGAATCAATCGCTTTGATACCAGTGGCCAATGGTTCCTTTACTGACTGTCTTTCGATCACTCCAAGCGCTTTTCGTTCGATCAGAGACGTGTGTTTGGAATGGATCGGGCCCTTGCCGTCAATCGGCTGTCCGAGCGCATTCACGACTCTTCCGAGCATTTCTTCGCCGACGGGAACTTCTGCGATCTTACCGGTACGTTTAACAATGTCCCCTTCTTTAATCATTTCGGATTCACCAAAAAGCACTGCGCCGACATTGTCTTCTTCAAGGTTCAAGATCATGCCCATGATCCCGTGAGGAAATTCTATAAGTTCGCTCGACATCGCATTAGACAAACCGTAAATACGCGCGATACCGTCGCCAACCTGTAATACCACGCCGGTTTCATAAGTGTCAATTTCTCTTTCGAATTTAGAAAGCTGTTGTTTCAATATGCTTGAAACTTCATCCGGTCTCACTGATACAGCCATAATACCTGTCCTCTTATATTGATGTATGTTTTATATAAATTTTTTTAGATTGCTTTCCGTTTTATTCTGAGAACTGCTCGCGGAGTCGTTCCAATTGCCGCTTCACCGAGCCGTCGATCACCGTGTCTCCGAGGCGAACCAAGAACCCGCCGATCAGTTGAGGATCCTTGCGGAAACTCAGCTGAGGGGATTTACCCGAAAACGCGGCCAGCTTTCCTGTCAGAATCTCGATTTGTTTGGGATCGAGATCGACAACGGATACGACTTCTGCCTTAATGATGCCCAATTGTTCGTCGTGCAGCGCCATGAAATCCACGAGGATCTCATCCAATATATCTTCGCGGCCTTTTGTGCATAAGACAAATAGAAAATCCAGCGTCTCTTTGGATAAGGTTTTCTCAAAAAGCGCTTTAAAAGTATTTATCTTCTGAATCGTAGTAATGATCGGATTCTTCAAAAATGTATTGAAGTCAGAAGATTGTCCGATAACGGAATGAATATGAAGTACATCCTTATAAATTCTATCCAGCAATTTTTTGTCATTAGCCATTCCCAGCAATGCATTCGCATAACGATGCGCGGTCTTTTTATTTTTCATGAATCAAAATATCCTTCATTCCACTGTATAAAACGTCCGGTCTCTTTAAACTGACACAACTAATTCTTACTTGTTGGCATTTCTTTAATAAAATCGTCAACGAGTTTTCTGTGTTTTTCAGCGTCCAAATTAGCGCCGATGATCTTGCCGGCAGCCTGAACCGCCATCGCGGCCACTTCGTTCTTCAAAAACACTAAGGCGGAATTTTTTTCGTTATCGATTTCTTTTTTTGCAGTTTGAAGAAGTTTAACTGCCTCGATCTTTGCCTGCTCCGCTATTTCATTCTTAAGTTTTTCAGCGTTTTCTTTTGCCTTACGCGCGATGTCCTGCGCCTCGCGTTCGGCCTGCGCCAGCATTTCATTGTTCTTGGCGATGAGTCCCTCGGCGTCACGGCGTGCTTTTTCCGCCTGCTCGAGAGAGTTCTTAATTTTTGTTTCCCGTTCCTGCAGCGTCGTAATGATCGGCTTCCATGCAAACTTACCCAATAGGACAAGAAGTAATCCGAAAGTGATCAGTGTCCATATGATGAGGCCCGGATCGATGTCCAGCAACCCGCCTTTATGCCCGCCTTCTTCCAAAAGCATAAAAGTGATTAACAATGTTTTCATAATTCTTCCGTTTAAAATATTTTATAATAAATCCGGACATACCTAATAGCGATGGGAGGGAATCCGTCCTCCCACCGCTTATGTCATAATTATCCGGATTATTTCAACGCCATGAGGATGCAAATAACTTCTGCAAAAAGCGCAACACCTTCGATCAGAGCGGCCGCGATGATCATGGTCGTTCTGAGATCGCCCGTTGCTTCCGGCTGACGTGCAGCACCTTCAAGAGCCGACGCGGCTAATTTACCAATTCCAAGCCCCGCGCCCAACACTGCTAAACCGGCGCCCAGACCCGCACCCAAATATCCTAATCCAATAGCTTCCATGTGAAATTCCTCCGTTAAATAATGTAGTGAATGAGTTTAATTGCGATGTATTTCATTTAAATAAATTGCTTAATGATGTTCAGCTTCCACAGCATGTTCTTCGTGCCCGCTGTGCAATGCCATACCGATGAATATCGCGGATAATAACGTGAAAACATACGCCTGTAAGAAAGCAACAAAAATTTCCAGCATGTAAATAAACAACGCCATCGGAATGGAAACGAAAATGCCGACAAATACGGATTTCAGAACAAAGATTAATCCTATCAGCGACAGGATCACCACGTGGCCTGCAGTCATGTTCGCAAAAAGACGGATACAAAGAGCAAAGGGTTTGGTAAAAAGCCCGATGAATTCGACAGGAACCATTATAACAATCAGCACCGCCTTCATCGCAATATTCATATCCATTTGGTCTATGCCGCCCATCAAATGCCTGAAATATCCGACAACGCCCTGCGCTTTTACGGCAGAATACTGAGTGACCAAAAAAGTACATACGGCCAGCGTCGCGGTCACGGCAATATTGCCGGTTGCAGTTGACCCGAAGGGGATCAACCCCAGCAGGTTGGCAAACAATATGAAAAAGAAAACCGTTAGGAAATAATTAACGTAGGCGTCGGTTTTTTCGCCGAAATTAGGACGAACCACTTCTTCGCGGATATAAACGATGATAGATTCAAAAAAATTATAAAGCCCTTTCGGAATTAGTTTTGGCCTTGCCAAAACTGTAAACACCAAAAGAAGCAATAATGCGACAATCCACATCATCACAACGTGTTTGGTCGGAGACAGGTCGATCGTCATACTCCCGATGTGGATAGGATCAAAATGCGGGAGTTTAACTACGCCAAAAAACGGTAATTCGAGTTCATGCGAATTAGTGATGTGGTGAAGAATGGTTCCGCCAATGTCAACTTTTCCTGTTTCTTCGACTGCCTTAGCTGCAGCCTTAGTGCCCTCGTGCTGGGCGTGGGGATCTTGCAGTAAATTCAATAGCATGCGTTCTATATTCCTGTTTTAATTCCGCATATGCGGGTCAATAAATAAGCGGCCGTGCTTGTGCCTGAGCCGGAGTCCTGCATGGACATCAGCTCTTCATCACCTTCTTCAACTGGAGACCACGATTAATAAAGTAAAGCTCCACCATTTGAAACAGGAGATAATAAATGCCAAATGTGACAATGAACAATTTTATATCAATATCGACAACTTTGACCAATATGACGATCAATATACCTACGAGCAGCATGCGAATTCCCATGCCGCCCATGACAATACCAAGAAACAGCTTCATGGATTTATTAAACGCCCATCGCGTCATGTAAAAGCCGGACAAGACGTGCACCAAGGCTAATCCGCAGGCACTCATAACCACCGTGATTTCACTTGTCTCGATTAGAAATGCATTCATAATAAAGAACACTACGCACGTAATAGCCAGCACTGTCAGTAAGAAATATTTTTGGCTCACAATTTATCTTTTTCTGTTTTCGTATGACCGGGTTTCGGCAAGTTAGAAACTATCCTGTATAGATTATAAAAACCGCCAAAGAGGCCCAAAAAAACGCCCGTTAAAACAAACAAAACTTTGGTTTCATATTTTTCATCCAGCCAATGGCCAAACCACGACAAAAAACCTAGGGTTAGAGCAAACTGCCACCCCCACGTCATGAACGGGCCCAATTGACGGGACGAGTCAGCAAAATTTTTCAGAGTCTTTTTGTCGTTCGAATTCAAAACTAACCTTTTACGATCTTCATTTCACCCGCTGACGGGTTATCTGAAATGATCAGCGGTTTATCTTTTGCGGCTTTCATTGAGCATTTACCGTCAAACGTTGCGCCTTCATCAACCACGAGCCGCCGCGCGCGCAGATCACCCATAACGCCGGACTTAGCTTCCATCACCAGTTTATCCTGAGCAGAAATATTACCGCTGACTTTGCCGCCGATCACGATATTTTTCGCATCAATATCACCTTCAACATTTCCGGTAGATCCGACCGTCACGAGGTCGTGGCAAACGACTTTTCCTTTGATTTCTCCTTCAATTCGAATACTTGATGAAGCCGTGATCGCGCCGACGATGACCGTTCCGCGCCCGATAAGATTCAGATTTGTGCCCGATTGGTTTTCATTCTCTTTTGCCATAATTTTTCTCTGCTTAGTGACGAACGGTTGAGACCTTGAGGATATCCTGAAATTGCGGAATATACTCTGCCGGATCCTGCGGTATTCCGTCTTTCCATATTTCAAAATGTAAATGAGTCCCCGTCGCGAGTTGCCCGGTTTTTCCTACGGTTGCAATGATATCACCGCCTTTTACAAATCCGCCTTCACGGCATAACAGATACTGCGCATGTTTATAAACCGAAAAAAAACCAAAACCGTGATACAAAATCACCGTGTTGCCATAGTCGCTCAGCCAATCGGACATCACAACCCATCCGTCTGACGCAGCCTTGACCGGCGCGCCTTCTTCCGCAACGATGTCATAACCCAAATGTGAACTATTCCCAAACAAATCATTCATCTTATTTCCTTTAGAGAATCCCTGCGAAATGAAGCGGCTGTTAACCGGCATAAGCGAAGGAATGATCTTCGTATATGTTAAATAATCGGAAGGTATCGCCCTTTCCTGATCCATTCCCTTTATCTGGCTCCTGGACAAGTTGTCGTCCGCGTAGGAATACTGGTCCAAATTTTTCTCATTGGCAACTGTTGTTCTGCCAGGACTGTTACTCACAGAATCCTGTGCGTTGCCCAAAAGACCGAACACCATTCGGATTTTCTCATTTTCCTGTTTGACCAGGCGATATTGTCTTTCGATCAGCTTGATACGTTTATTATCAGCTACCAGCTGATCATACTTCTTCTGCAGGTCGTCGTAATAAAATATTTTATATGAATACGCATAATAGTAAATTAAGGAACCTGTAAAAAAGAGCATCGCTATCGCTAAAAAACCGGCTAAAACCTTTAGTCGACTCACCCGAATACGAAAGCTTTTAGGATCGGAGCTGGCATCGAACATCACCAGAAGTGTGATGTATTTATTAGAGGTTTTTTTTGCGCTCTGCAATATTTTCTCTTTTAAATTAACGGAGCTTTTGCTTCGTTATAGGCCAAAATTCACAATAAAATCAAAAATTAAGAGAACATTGCCGTTTTTCAAAAAGGCAACGAAATATATTGAAATGATTATGAATTGTCAATCTATTTTTGATAAAAGTCACCGCTTCGAAATTGAATATTTACAACTAATAAAAAAACCCATTCTGCATTTACAGAATGGGTTTTTTGCTGGGAAAATTAAGTTTTTCACATCATGGCCTTCGTTTGCTCACGGTTCCTTCGATAGAGACGCTGATTTTGGTCGAGTCGGTGGTTGTCGTGTTGGGGATTAAAGCCCTTGTCCAGGCTTGAACTTTAATCGACTTAAACCCGTTAAGCCCGGCGACCGCCCAATCAAAAGTTGCATCGCCGTTATTCGTAACTTTTCCAATAAGACTGTTATCAACGAAACACTTCATGCTGTCCACTAAACCGGATGTTACATTGGCAACTCGTGCGTGGACCGTTACAGTTCCAATGCTGGCAGGAATGAAATCGTCGTTGGCTGGACTCAATATCTGAACGATCGGATTGGTAACATTGGAAACCTGAATGTCGAGCTCTTTTATTGCGCTTTCATTTGACTCATTATTGACGCGGCAGCGAATAGTATAAAAACCCGGGGTCAGTGGCGGTTTCCAACGAATGAAATCCAGCCCGTTTGAAGTTACAAACGTTCCGCCATCCAAGGCCGTCCAGATGTAATCGAGGCTTTCCTCATTTAAGTCTCTCGCTTCAACATAAATTGTAGCTGTATCTGATACCAGGATCGTCGTTCTATCCGCAAAAATTCTGTCGATGATCGGCTTCTGGCCGGAGTCTTTTCCGAGATTCAGGTTATCACAACCCATAAATAGGATACTAAAAAACAGCGTGGGTATCAAAATTCGTTTCATATAAATAAATCCCTTTTTAATCAGCGAATGTCGCCTGCAGTATTCTTTTTGAAATATTATCCTTTACGAGAATAGCGACTGCAAACGCGTTTTTATCGGAGCCGGCGGGAATTACAAACGTCCGCGGACTGAGATCGTGAATGGTTTTTGGAGTAATTGAAGTTATGGATTGGGGAAGAAGCGCTTCCCTTACAACGTAATGTAAATAGTCTCCCTTATCCTCAATAACAATCATTTCAACCACGAGATTTTCAATATCCGAATTGCCGTACCGCGCAATCCGGCCGCCAACCGTTAACGTATCCGCCTTAAAGCTGATCTCGCCTTCACAATACAGCTTAACTTTCTTTAACGTCAGCGAATCCAAGATGAGCTTATACCGATTTTTGGCCGTCGCTTTGGATGAAGCGCCCTGAATCCATGTTTGTTTGCCGTTGAAAAACGTGTGTGGAAAGCCTTTTGCCGTGCTTCCTTTATAATCATTCGTATAACGAAAGTCAAAATCGGCAGATGAAAACGAGTCCTGAAATGCAGATGGCGTCATATGGTATTCCAGGATCAGCATTTTGTTGCTATAGTCGCCTTTCAATTCGTAGGTCGCCTCCTGTGAATACTTGACCACAGACGGTATTGAGTCGAGATCGGTATAATGTAAAATGAAGTTCTCAACAACGGCAATTTGATCGGCTTCCGCATCGGGGTTTTTTGGATCCAATGTATTGTCCCGTGCGAGATCGGTGCAACCCGCAATACAGACAAGCAAGACAATTAATAAATCAGTTTTCATTAAAACGTTCCTCAAAATTGAATCGAAAGGTTCATACCCGCTGACACTTTCCGGGCGTTTGTATCCAGCATCGGCTGCACTGACCAGCTTAATGACGTTCCGGTGTTGTCCTCGGCGAGAACTTCGAGTTGTGAATTCTTGTTTTTTATCAGTGCTATAATATACGCACCTACCGCAATAACCGTAACGCCAGCGGCGGCGTAAGCGGCTTTATTCCAATTGTTTGCTTTCGTATAAGTATCATTAATTTTATTAAGACTTGTCGCGTTGCGGTAATCTTTGTCGTATTTTTTCTTATTGCTGAACGATACGGCGGTCACCGCACCGAGCGCAACGCTTGTGATAAGTAGCGATCCGGTTGGTGCTCCGCGTAATTTGATTTTCTCCATCCGGCGGCCCTCACCGGTCAGCTGAAAAACTATATTCTGCGCGAGCATCTTTGCCATGATCCCGGCTTGTTCTTTCGATGGAGCTATCACCTTTTCGCCTACAACCTGGCCGTTGGAAATTTTGGTGATGGCAACATCAATACGAATCAACTTACCGCTTTCGGAAATATCACCTGTAATAATATAGTCGGCGCCAATCAGGTTACCGACCTTCGTTTGTTTATCCTTGTCCTCAGACAGATCACTCAAAACAAAATCCTGTTCCATCAGAATGTCGTCAATTTTCTGACGTTCCACGATGAATAAAGATTTTTTTTGAGATAATTCGGTTTTCAATAAAGCAGGAAAAGACTTTTGAAGTTCGCTAAGGTAGAATTTTTTGGTTGTATTCTTAAAATCCAGAACCGCAACCACTGGCTGAGAGTGTTCCGTTTGGCAATAAACCTGAGAAAGATGAGGATTTAAACAAAACGCTAAAAACAACATCGGCAAAATTTTCTTCATCCAAGTTGAATCCTTCTGTTAAGTAGGGGACTTATTACACAATATCTTTAATAATCGAAACCGGCGTTTGGTAAATAATTATTTTGGGTTTTCTCAAGTGAGGGTTGCTGATGATTATCCAAATTACATGCCGTATGTTTTGGTCTAATATTAGTTGAACTTATGTTACCCGATACCTGAAATCATTGTGAAAAATAAAACCAGTGCAAGATTTTCTATGCACACTTAGACTTACATTGAAAATAACTTCAATGCATTTTCTCGAACGATTTTTAGCTTTGTTTCTTCTTTTAACGCTAAAGACAAGAAATCATCCGCATTTTTTCTAATGTCTTCCACTTGCGGCCCGGGCCAATCCGTTCCAAACAACACTTTATCCGCAATTTCCTCCAATCGCGGAAAATAATCACTCAGTATTTTTTTTGGAGGAATAGATGAAATGTCCATGTACATGTTTTTATGCCTCCGAATCAGATAAAAAGCCGTGTTCATCCAGATGGGGCGTCCACCGTGTGCCATAATGATCTTCAGTTTCGGAAAATCGAGCGCAACGTCATCGAGATAAATCGGATCACCGTATTTGATGCGCGCGCCTGAAAAAAAAGACGTGCCGGTATGAACCATCACCGGAATACCCCACTCTTCGCATCGCCGATAAACGATTTCCAGATTCTTCATTCCGTTCAGATATTCGTTTGGATAAAAAAGCTGGTGCGGCGGATGAACTTTAATAGCCCGGATGCCGAGTTCGTGAATGAGACGATGAATATCCGCGTCTGCGTCTTTTGTGAAACGAGGATGAACAGAACCAAAAGCGATAAACCGATCGGGCGCGTATTTTTGGTATTGTGCAGAAAAATCATTGGAACTGTCGTCGAAGCCCATGAGATCAGGGCTGACATAGTTGATCAACCCAACTTTCTCTATGTCGGCTTTATCCATCAGTTCGATCAGCTTTGCAGGGCTTTTCATAAGGCCCATCAGGAAATCAAAATTTTCTTTCCCCAACGCCATACGTTCCAGGATTGCGGGCTTCAGCTGCCACCACGGCTGGATATGAATATGTATGTCGATAACTTTGATCATGGCAGACGATTACGCTTGAAATCCAAATGGATTTTTTGGTTCGCTCGCTTCCTCTATCTTTCCAAATTGTTCTTCGTAATGACGCATGTTCTGAACCAGAGCCGCTATCACGCGTTTTACATGTCCAGGGCTCATGATCACTCGCGCGTTGACCGTACCGGTCGGCGGTGTTACCAACATAAAATCGAGTATGAATTCTTCTTTAGAATGCGCCACGACCATGTTGTTGGCGTATGCGCCTCCCTGTTTTTCTTGCGGGAAATTAATTTGAATTTCTTGAATCTTTTTTTCTTCAGCCATCCTGGTATTTCCTTCACCTTATTGTTTGAGTTTTCAATAACGCGTTGCGCCTGTTTCTTATATCAAATTATACAGTGCTCTATATATTCATGGGGTTCGATGCGTCTTCTGATGAGAACGGCCTTACCGCTCTTGACCATTACTTCTGCGGGAATTGGATGACTGAGGAAATACGGCATGGATTCTGAAAATCCGTATGCGCCCGCGTTAAAAAAGGCAATGGTGTCTCCAGCTTCAATATAGGGCAAATTTACATCCGTCCCCAAACAGTCCAAACTGGTGCATAGCGGTCCTTCAACACGGTATATGTTCACGGGATTACGGTCAAATTTGTTGGCAACCAGCACCGGGTGATTCTGCTGAATCAAAGCCGGACGTAGAAAATTATTAATTCCCGCATCCGTTATGACAAATCTGACACCTCGTGAGGTTTTAACATCCACAACATTGGTCAACAGCACGCCGCACTCGCCTGAAAGATAACGCCCGGGTTCCACGATCCAATGCACTTTATTCAGCGATGGCATCTTTTTATGCAGATTGCGAAACTCATTGCCCAATGCCGTGACGTCAAGTTCTTTCTCGTTCTCAGCATACGGTATTCCAAGCCCTCCCCCAATATCGATGTACTCGAGCGACAGGCCTTTCTGTTCCATAATATCTTTCGCGAGTCTGAGAATATTTTTCGTGTTAGCTGCAAGTTCCCGATAGTCCAAGACCTGCGCGGCATTAAAAACGTGAATGCCTATAATTTCGACATGTTCAAGCTCTTTCATGCGATCAATTACAGCGAAAACCTGGTTCTCATCCATACCGAATTTTTTTGCCTGAGTTCCGCCGATCATTTTAACGGTTTCCTGAATTGCATAATCGGTATTGACACGCAGCCCGATCTTTATTTTTTTATTTGCTTTCTTCGCAGCGGAGTTTATTCTGATAATCTCATTTTCTGATTCGCAGTTAAATGAGTAAATCCCAAGTTGTATCGCCATGGAAATCTCATCATCGGATTTCCCCGGCCCAGTAAAAACAACGCGCGATCCATCAATGGCCAATTTTTTTATGGCTGTCAATTCACCTATAGACGCTACATCAAATCCGCATCCGAGTTCGGCGAGCATTCTGATAATTGCTAAATTCGGATTGCTCTTCACTGCATAGAAAATTTGAATATGCGGCGGCATCGCCTCGCGCAAACGCTGGAATTTAGTACGAATAATCTCCGAATCATAGACGTACAGCGGCGTCTTGTATTGACGGATCATCTCTTCAAAATCCATTCCGCCGATTTGTAGCCGTGACGTATTGCGCTCAAAATATTCCAGCATAATTATTTAGACTGCTCACAAAGTTTTTTTAGGTTTTCCAGACTGCTGACATTTAGTTTATTCATACCAATCCTAACGCTGAGCACCTTGATTCCGCCCCACAGCCCGCCGAATGTAAATTTTTCTTTTATGGTAACTTTTGTGTTTTTCTCATCCAATTCAAATAACAGCACTTCCGGCTCCATTCCGTTTAATGGTCCGCCAAAAACTTTATAAACTATGCGCGACGGAGAATCTGACTTAACAAAAGCTACATTCATTTTAAGCAGCTTAGTGGCGTCGCGCACGCCGGCCAGCATAGTGTCCACGTTAACGCCGGGGATCTGAACCTGCGAATTGATGTCTTGAGGAATATCAAAATTGTCAAAAGAAATACCCCCCATCATAGCGACCACGTGCCACCGCTGCAGATTCTGAGCTTTGCCGAAAATATCCTCCCGGGATGCCCGAATATCTATGCCGGTTTCGCTGCTATATTCTTTCGGCAGAAAAAAAATAATGACGACAAGCACTACGACTATGAATACGACGAATAAGATCAGGTTCTTGATCCATCTAAATAGGAACATACTTCATTTCCCTTGCAGAAAGAAAAACACACATGCATGAAAATTACTATTCGGCGAGTAAACAAACAAATAGTAGCCATTTATTTTTTTCCCTGGCCTGATTCGCGTCAAAAAATATCACTCTAAGCCCTGAAAAACAAGCCATTTCTTACTTGAAATAAGATGCAAAATTGATTATGTTTTTAAATCAATTGCTTTGAAATCAAATTTTGTCATTAACCTCGGGCCGTATCGTGATTGCTTCCAAAAATACAGACACCCTTGTCGAGCAGATTCTGGACAAAACAGACGGTGAAAAAGAAACCGGCTTGCCGAGCCCTAAGTCTTTTGACAAACCGGAGAATTTTAACAATCGCGAACTCAGTTGGCTAGAGTTTAACCGGCGCGTACTTGAGGAAGCGCAAGATCCCACCGTACCGTTGCTTGAACGAATAAAGTTTCTTTCCATCTTCAGCACTAATTTGGATGAATTCTTTATGGTGCGCGTGGCGGGTGTGCGGCGTCAGATTGATGCAAATGTATTAAGCAAAGGCCCTGACGGTTTGCTCCCCAGGGAGGTCATGGAAGCCATGTCACGCCGAATCCATGAACTGACAGAAATTCAGCATGATTATTTTTTTGACACGCTGCTCCCATTGCTCAATAAAGAAAACGTATTTATTCTCAAACCGGATCAACTTAACAACGATCAATTAATTTTTGCGGACGATTATTTCAAACACACGGTGATGTCCATACTGACGCCATTGGCCATCGATCCCAGCCATCCATTTCCGCATCTGACCAACCGCACGCTGTGTCTTATTGCAGAAATGAGATCGTTAGTCGATAGCAAACTGCCAAAAACAAATTTAGCCATTATCCCAATTTCAGTTTCAGTTATTCCCAGGTTTGTACGCCTGCCTTCGCCGGAAGGGTCCTATCAGTTCATTCCGCTTGAGGACCTGATACGGGTATGTATCCATGAATTATTCAAAGGCTACGAGGTATTTAACTGTTATGCAATTCGCGTGATTCGTGATTCTGACCTGCAGTATGACGAGGATCCATCAGAGGATCTTATCAAGACCATTTCCGAAACTCTTCGAAACCGCAGAAAAGGCGCCGCAGTTCGATTGCAGTTTGAAAGGAATATATCAGAACCGGTACTAAAGAACTTGATTCAGGAATTAGATGTAGAGCCGGAAGATCTGTATCCGACCCGCGGATTCATAAGCTTCTCCGAGCTGATGGTTATTTACAGTCAGCTCGATATTCCGCATCTTAAGGACCCCGTATTCGTTCCCCGATTGGTTTCGGAGTTCGAAACCGGAACGGATATGTTCAGCGTGATCCGAAACAGCGACGTGCTCATTCACCATCCGTACCAGAGTTTTAGTTACGTCACGCGTTTCTTGCAGGAAGCTGCTGAAGATCCGCATGTATTAGCGATCAAAATGACGTTATACCGTATCGCCGCCAATTCCCCGATCGCGCAAGCGCTTCAGCTCGCCGCGGAACGAGGCAAACAAGTTGCCGTTCTTGTCGAACTAAAAGCGCGTTTCGATGAAGAAGCAAATATTCAATGGGCGCGTAAGCTCGAAGATGCCGGCGCGCATGTGATTTACGGAATGTCCGGCTTGAAAACACACTGTAAAGTCTGTATGATTGTGCGTCAGGAAAAGAACAAGATCCGCCGATACTGTCACCTCGGAACCGGTAATTATAATGATCGTACGTCGCAGATATACGGCGACATGGGGCTTTTCACGGCGCATCCGCGATTCGGCGAAGATTTGTCTAATTTATTTAACGTGCTTACGGGTTATTCCACGCCTCCGAAATTTCACCGCATTAAGATTGCGCCTACTGAATTGCGTGAAACGTTTATCACGCGCATTCGGCGCGAGATTGCTAATGCCAGGGAAGGGAAACCGGCATTGATTATTGCTAAGATGAACGCGTTGGTGGACAAGCAGATTATCTTGGAGTTATACCGCGCGAGCCAGGCCGGCGTTTCGATTAAATGTATTATACGGGGCATTTGTTGTTTAAAGCCTGGCGTGAAAGGGCTCAGCGAAAATATCGAAGTCATCAGTATTATTGACCGGTTTTTGGAACATGCGCGAATTTTCTATTTCCAGAATAACGACCAGCCCGAATATTTCCTTGCCAGTTCTGACTGGATGCCTCGCAATCTGAATCAACGAATCGAAGTACTTTTCCCAATTAAGGAACCGAAGTACCAGCAGTATATCTGGAATATTCTTCAGATTCAGCTATCCGATAATGTCAAAGCCAGAAAATTTCTCCCTGAGGGAACTACAATTCGCGTCAAAAATGATAAGAAAAAGAACCGCTCGCAGATTGCTTTATATGAAATGCACGGTAAACTCAATTAATTTCCACTGATCGTCATATCCGCGATCTTCAGGGTTGGGCACGCCAAAGGGCCGCGAAATTCCAGGTCATTGCCGACTGATATAATATTTTTCAGCATGTCTTTCATATTAGACGCCACTACGACTTCATGAACCGGGTATACCGGTGATCCATGGTCAATCCACAGCCCTGACGCTCCGTATGAAAAAACCCCGCTGACCGGATCAAATCCAAACCCCATGAGTTTTGTAATTAATAAACCGCGTCCGGTTTTTTGAATTATTTCTTCGGGCGTTTCAGTGCCTTTTTCAACAAACAAATTATTTGCTCCGATCGTGATCTCCGAATCATACCTTCGATGGGCATGCCCTGTTGACTCTGTACCGGCTGTCAGCGCAGCTTTCGTATCATATAGAAATTTCTTTAATACGCCGTTTTCGACGATTACCTGCCGTGAGGTTGGGACGCCTTCCCCGTCGAAGGGTCGTGATCCGAGCTTGCCTCTTAACGATCCGTCATCAATGATGGTCAAAAAATCGGATGCGATTTGTTTTCCTATCTCATCCTTCAAAAATGATAATTCGCGGTTGACGTGATCGCCGTTTATCAACGAAAAAAAAGACGATAGAAATGTAACCCCGCAGGAAGGTTCAAGAATTACGTCAGATTGTGTAGTTTGAATTTTTCTTGCGCCCAATAATCGGACGGTTCGCTCCGCCGCTACGGCGGCAATTTTATCCGGAGAATCCAGTTTATCGAAAAATCGGTCATAACTATACCAGGTTTCGTTTGTCCGTGCGCCGTTCCACTCTGCTACCGGCGAAACCGACATACCCGACAATGTCATGGAATACGAACCTAAACTACCTCTTGAATTAAGAATGTGAATGTATGAAGTCGTATTAGTAAAGCCGGCGCCTTCTGTGTGGGTGATCCGGGAATCTTTCTCAGAAACTTTTTGTTCAAGCGATTTTGCCAATAAAATCTTTTCATCGGGGCCCATATCCTCCACTTGAGAATCAAAAAGTTCAAGGTCAACGTATCGGGATAGAACTGCCCGCGGCAGAACATTATGTTCATCTGCATCGGACAAATCAGCCAATGAACAGGCAGCGTCTATAATGGATTCAATGGCGGGTTTTGAAAAATCGGTTGTAAATGAAAATCCGGTCTTGTTTCCCAGAAACACCCGCAAACCAAGACCTTTGAAAGAGGATTGTTTCAGGCTCTCAATGGAGCCATTGCGGACATGAACTGAGAATTCTTCGCCGTTTTCAATATACACTTCGGTGTGGCTGGCGCCGCGTATCCGAGACCATCGCAAGATTTCTTCGGCTAGAGATAAATAATCACTCAAGCGGTAATATTTTCTATGATTCGCAGGTAATTTTGATAACGGTCTTCTGCTATATCCCCATTTTTAACTGCATCGATAACTTTACATCCGGCCTCATCGACATGATT
>JAEUSK010000003.1 GCA_016787925.1 bacterium
TTGTATTTGATCTCGTCTTTCAGGAACATGAAGTTGACCGAAAGGCGGTTCTGCGCATCCATTTTATAATCAAGTTTACTCCATAGATCGTACACCACCGTTGGAAAATTATTATCGGACGCCTGTTCCAGCAAGTAAACATAACTTCTGCGGCCGCTGAAGAAGACATTCACACGGTCGCTGATGCGTTGATTCAAAGCAGCCGATGCATTGGAAAAATCAATGGAGGCTTTGATGGAGTCGTCGTCAACCCGGTCGATGGTATTGATCTTTAAAATACCGGACATTTTATCGCCGTACTTCGGCGCAAAACCGCCGGTGATGAGTTTCATATCTTTCACGAGATCGGAACTGACCACACTATACGGCCCGTCTATTTCCTCGAGATGAAAAGGTTCGTATATTTCCAAATTGTCTATAATGACCGCCATCTCGTCGGGATTGCCGCCTTTGATATGCGGCTTTGAACTCCATTCACTATTGGATACTCCGGGCACGACTTGCAGACTGCGGTATACATCTTTTGAAAATATGCTTGCGGAAGAGAGAATTTCCTGATTGGTAATGGTAGACGATGCGCCTTCCTCGGATGACAATTCAATGACTCCCGGCGTAACCTCAATGGCTTCAAACACAATGGATTGTTCTTCTATGCTGACACTGAGGGAGATGGATGTATATTTTTCAAAATTGATTTTTCGGCTCTGCTTTTTGTATCCTACTCGCGTAAAGGTCAGGGTAAATACACCTTTTTTTAGGTTGTCGATCTTATAATAACCTGACGAATCGGTGATCGTGCCTTTTTGCAGTTCCTGAATATACACATTGGCGGCAGGTATGCCCTTCCCGGTGTAGAGGTCTTTGACTGAACCTTCAATGGAATAATTATTCTGCTGGGCGTAGACAGGCAGGACAAAGATCAGCCCGAAAATAGCAATACACCGATTAGTTAAAGAAATCATGAATAACTGGCTTTGGTTAATTTTGGTGATGTGAAAAAACGGCGCATACATTACGCTACAATTAGAACAATTGTTTCCCAATTTATGGAAAATATGTCCAATTTCAAGAAAAAATCTGTCGTACGAAATGCTCGCAAATGAATTTAGTGCGCTAATTCAAAAAATGTACTTTCATCTGCTTGACTTTTCGTCAGTCGTGCCTTACTTTGAATTGAAGATCTTCTCACTACAAATTCAATTTCATGAGTGCAGTAACATCAGCCCAACCTCTGGTCCAAGTTCAAGGATTGAAGAAGCATTTCAACTCGTCCAAACTTTTTTTTTCCAAAAAAGTTAAAACGGTGAAGGCGGTTGACGGCGTGTCTTTTGAAATAAAGCATTCAGAGACTCTGGGATTAGTCGGGGAGTCGGGCTGCGGTAAGAGTACCACGGGAAAGTGTATTCTGCGCCTCATCGAATCAACCGACGGCGACGTTTTCTTTGGCACGACAAACCTTTCGCGCATGGATCAACGTCGATTCCGGCCGTACCGGCGTCATCTACAGATCATTTTTCAGGATCCGTTCAGTTCTCTGAATCCCCGCATGCATGTCGAATCCATGCTGCGCGAAATACTGCACGTGCACCAACTCGCCGAAGGCGAATCGGCCACCCGGCGGGTAAATGAACTTTTGGAGATGGTTGGGCTTTCGTCGGCGCAGCGTCATAAATATCCGCACGAATTTTCCGGCGGCCAGCGGCAGAGAATCGGTATTGCGCGGGCATTGGCGGTGGAGCCGAAGTTCATAGTGTGCGACGAACCCGTTTCTGCGCTGGATGTTTCCATTCAGGCTCAGATCATTAATTTACTCGTTGACCTGCAAAAACAACTTTCGTTGACTTATTTATTTATCGCGCACGATCTCGCCGTGGTGCGTCATATATCTAATCGGGTTGCGGTGATGTATCTCGGCAAAGTGGTTGAGATGGCTGACACGCGGCAGCTATATATAAATCCGCTTCATCCGTATACGCAGTCCCTTCTATCCGCAGTGCCTACCCCGGACCCTGTCTCGAAGAAACAACGTATCGTACTGAAGGGAGAAATTCCAAACCCGGCAGATCCACCATCGGGCTGCACTTTTCACACGAGATGCCCAATTGCCAAACAGGAATGCAAAGAGATTCATCCTGAATTAAGAGAAATAGAAAAAGATCATTTTGTCAGTTGCCACTTGGCCAATTAGACCGTGATCAAAGGTTAACGAATAAAATTCAAACGGAGATTCTATTATGGAAGAAAAACAAATCAATTTCACCGAAAAGGATATCAATGAAGTGACCGTGATGCATATCAAGGACGTGCGTCTCGACAGCCGGATATCGCATTTATACAAGCAGGAATTCGTTAAAATGAAAGACGCAGGTATTCACGATGTCGTAGTCAATTTGTCGGACGTTGATTTTATTGACAGCTCTGGATTAGGAGCGTTACTCCTCGGACGACGCCTATTTACTGCTGATGAAGGCGACCTGCGGATCGTCGGCGCCCACGAAAAGGTCTCTAAGATGTTTGAGATTGCTAAACTGGATCGTGTTTTTGAGTTTTTTGATGATCTCGATTCCGCCGTAGAGAGTTTTAATGAAGCGGACGTCTAAGGCTGTTTTGAATCAAATAAGGCGGCGGTTTTGTGTGTTGACTTTATATGATTTTCTGTTTAATTTGCCCCATTCAAAAATCATTTCACTCCCTCGGTTAAACCTCATTATAACAGGTGGACAATGGAAGAAATTCTCAAGCGCTTAAGAAACGATACTCCCGGCGTGAGCGCCGTCGCATTAGTGAGTAATGACGGGCTCATCATCGCCTCGCTTCTTCCCGACAATATCGAAGACGAACGCGTTGCCGCTATTTCTGCGGCG
>JAEUSK010000047.1 GCA_016787925.1 bacterium
TTTTCAATATGCGCCCCAAGACAGTGTGGGAATATTAAGGGACACATTAGTTGCGTCAGGGGTCGGGATTACAATGAGTGTTGCTTCAATTCCCGTCGGCGGGACTGCCAAAAGTTATCAATGGCTTAAGGACGGCGTTACAATTTCCGGAGCCACTAATGCGGATTATAGTATTGCCGCCGTTATGAGTTTGGATGCCGGCCCTTACGTTTGCAGGATTACCGATGCGAATGTGCCGGGACTGGAATTGTATTCACGCGTTTTTACGCTTAACGTGATCAATCCGCCGCTGGTCGCTACCGATTCTCTCGCTCTTGTTGCCTTATACGACAGTCTTGGCGGAACGAATTGGACGAATCAGAACAACTGGAAATCAAGTAATCCTGTTTCGCAATGGTTTGGAATTACTGTAACGCCGTACGCAGCAGTCAGCCGTGTAACCGCAATCAACTTGTACAATAACAATCTTACTGGACGTATGCCTGCCGCTATCGGCAATCTCGACAGTTTGGAATCCCTTGATTTGTCATATAATAAACTGAATGGTACAATACCGGATCAGATCACAAACCTAAAAGCGCTATCGCACCTTAATCTGTACGGTCAGACCTATGTTGATTATCAAATAGGCGGACTAACGGGCTCAATTCCTGTAAACATAGGCCAGATGACATCACTTGAATTGTTGTATCTGCAAGGTAACAAACTGACAGGCTCTATACCGGCCGGTTTAGGAAACCTGTCCCGCCTGACATCTCTCAGTTTAGCATCCAATCAGCTGACGGGCGCCATTCCGATTGAAATATGGAATTTGGCCAATCTGATATACCTGGATTTATCATGGAATAATGGCCTATCCGTTGGAGCCTTGCCGGCATCGATAACCAATTTGACAAGTTTGAACGATCTTTATCTTTATCAATGCGGTATAACGAGTTTACCGAATATGTCTTCAATGACAAACCTGCGGACACTAGGTCTTGGGTATAATCAATTGACCGGCGCTATTCCCAGTTGGATAGGAAGCCTGTCCCAATTGACCGGTCTAAACTTGTCGTCTAACCAATTCTCACCGGCTCCGTTTCCGAGCTTTTTCACGACTATGACTTCGCTGACTAATCTCGAACTATTCAGTGATTCCATCACCGGCAGTATCCCAAACTTGTCAGCATTGACCAATCTATATTATCTGAACTTACAGAATAATCAGATCGTTGATTTTCCTGATCTGAGCAGTATGACCACTCTCAATAATTTGCATCTTACCGGTAATCGTTTGAACTTTGCAGACATTCAGCCCAATATTATTCCCGGGCGATACATACAATATGGAAATCAGGCCGCCGTTGGCACGGCGAAAGATACAACACTCCAGCCTTCCGACACTTATGTCATGTCGGTCAGCGGAATTGATGTTGGCGGTACTGCCAACCAATATCAGTGGGCAAAGAATTTTAACGATATTATTGGAGCAACCGGAAGTGACTACACGATTATTTCGGCAACGCCCGCCGATAACGGATCCTACGTTTGTAAAATTACGGACGACAATGTGCCCGGCCTGACACTTGAGACTTTGCCTATTAATGTCACGGTCATTTCACCGGTCGCGCATCTCGGCGATTCGCTTGCGCTGGTTGCATTCTATGACAGCTTAGGCGGTAACAACTGGTTCAATAGGACAAATTGGAAAACCAGCGCCCCGATCGGCCAGTGGTTCGGAGTTTCAATTGCATCGAGCGCGACTCTGACAAGAGTCAGCGGCATCGCATTGCCGAATAATAATCTGCAAGGCCGTATCCCGTCTGCTCTTGGCAGAATGGACAGCCTGAAAACGCTGAATCTTCTCGAAACGTCCTTTTCCGGAACTATCCCGGACAGTATCTATGCTTTGCGGGAACTGACGCAGCTAACGCTGAGAACAACCCAAGCCGGGCGTCTGACAGGTACTTTGTCCCCCAAAGTCGGAAGATTAACGAAGCTGACTAACTTAAGTCTTAGCGGCAATTTGTTGGCTGGAAATATCCCGGACTCGGTTTATACATTAACCGGACTGACAAATTTGAGTCTTGCCGACAACCAATTTACAGGAACGGTATCCACATTGTTGGGGAATTTGGTTAATTTAACTGCTCTTCGGCTCGGAGGAAACCAACTTTCGGGTTCGGTTCCGACGCAAATTAGCAATATGACCGGCCTTCAGACTCTTACAATTAATGCAAATCAATTCACCGGCGCTTTTCCGGATTTTGTATGGAACATGACTTCGCTCCGCACTTTAGACTTGTCTAACAATCGATTTATTCCCGGACCGCTTTCTGCATCGGTTCAGAATTTGACGAGTCTGCAAACGCTGATCCTTTATGGCGATTCACTTACCGGAACGATTCCCGGATTGATCGGTAACCTGGCTTCACTGTCCTACGTGGATCTTGGCGGTAACTTATTCACCGGGGCTGTGCCGACAGAGTTTGCCGCAATGCCACTCTTAGGTTATTTGCTGATACACAATAACAGGTTCGACAGTATGCCGGATTTGTCTGCGCTTAATCTTAATTATTTCGACGTGTCAGGTAATAAATTTGATTTTGGCGATTTGATCCCGAATATCGGCGCAGTGAATGCAGCCAACCCGCCACTCAGTAATTTTATTTACAGTCCGCAGGACAGTATCTCCGGCAACCCACATATCGCGGTGAATGCCGGCGCATCCTTTGGCGTAACCGTGCAAACGTATAACAACGGGAACAATACATTTCAGTGGTATCGAAACAAGATATCCCTCATCGGGGCCAGCGGATCAAGCTATTCTGTGTCCTCGGCGTCGTCATCCAATACCGGCGGATTCTACTGCCGCGTGACCAATCCTGCACTGCCGTTACTGAACCTTTACACAAACACAACCAGGGTAACGCTTGAAGCACCGCCTGCGATCCCCCAGTTAACCAGCCTGGTTCCCGGCAACGGCACCGCAACGCTAACCTGGCGGAAAAGCAGCGATCCCGATGTGAGGGCTTATTATCTTTATGCGGGACAGACGCTAAACCCGACAACCGCTGTTGATTCAACGCTTTCAATTTCTGATACGACCAGAACCATCTACAACCTGGCTATAGGGCAGAGATACTATTTTAGAATCAAAGCAATTGACACAGTGGGCTTGGCGAGTTCGTACTCAAATGAGCTGAGTGATATTATTAAAGACGCTACACCGCCGGCACAGCCCACCGGATTTACAGCGTATGCAGGAAATGAAGAGGTCAAACTTTTCTGGGATCCGGTGCCGGACGCTGATCTGGCATATTACATTCTTTACCGCAGTACCACGCCGGGCTTTACGCCAATGGCCTCAGACAGCGTTGGTTTGGTGAATTTTCCCGCAAATTCAAATGCGTCGGCGCTGCTTACTTCTCATTTTGATGTGACCGTGAGCAACGGAACAGCTTACTATTACAAATTAGCCGCGGTAGACAGTTCGGGCAATCTGAGTACCTTGGCATCGCAGTCCGCGATAACGCCTTCGACGAGCATTCCAACCTGGATCAGCCAGTCGGCTCCCACGGATTATGGGCTTTTCTGGAGTGCAAAATTCATTAATCCTCGAGTCGGCTATATTGCCGCAACGGGCGGTTTACTAAAATCAACGGACGGCGGTGCAAATTGGACGCCGCAATTCCCCGGCTTTATTACTAATTTCCGGCATATCGAATACAAAGATTCCATGACCTTTTGGGCTGGAGGTGGAAGTTCTTTCATAGCTTACTCCAATAATGGCGGCAATACTTTTGTTCAACAGAATGCCTCATCCGGTGTTAGAAACATGAAGTTTGTTGATGCGACCCACGGCTGGGTCGCCGGCAACGGCGTAAGGTATACTACAGACGGAGGAACTATATGGGCTCTACCCGTGACCAATGTACCTAGCGCTCAGTATAGAGGTATCACGTTCGTGGATACGTTAAACGGATGGGTTGCGAAGTATGGAATTGGCGCACCTCCTTCCGCGCTCATCTACCACACTATAGACGGCGGGGTCAATTGGACTCTACAGGCCGACCTGAGTGCCGCCAACGGATACGCGGGCGGGTTATACAATATGCAGATGATTAACGCAACAACGGGGTATGCCGTCGGCGGAGACAGATTGCAGGCAGGCACTCAAGGCGCTGCGGTATTTAAGACAACGGACGGAGGTTCGACATGGAACGATGTGTCGCCGAATTGCCCCGAAGACGTGTATGGCATCGATTTCAAGGATGCTAATAATGGATGGATATCCACGACGCACGGATTTGTATTTCATACCACCAATGGAGGAGTAAGCTGGGAGTTTCAGTCAACACGTAACACGGGGACTCTTTTTAGCATAAATGTCTTGGACCCTCAGGGCTTGGGTTGGGTTACTGACTTTAATGCATCAGTAGTATACAAACTAAATACACTGCCCGGGGGAGGCGGGACGAACCAGGCTCCAACCATTACACTAAATTCTCCGGATATATTTAATGGCGACACATTGTGGGGAGGCCGCCCTGCTTTGATCAGATGGAGCGCTAATGACGACAACGGCGTGGCCAAGATTGTGGTAGAATATGCGAAAAACGGTTCGACATTTTCTGTACTCACGCAAGCTTTTGCAGCTAACGGAACCTATAATTGGGCCGTACCGGATGACGAATCTACTTTGACCGGCGCAATCCGCGTAACGGCGTATGACCAGCAGGGACTGAGCGCTTCATCACAGACGTTTGCGCCTGTTGTCATTCTGCCCAACGCCAGCTATACCCATGCAACGACACAAGCCGCGCTGACCATACAGAATAACGGCGAGATAGGAACCGGTAATTACGGGCTGAACAAGCCTTCTTTCCAGTACCCTTTAGGAACTGCAAACGATCAATTACACAGCGGAATATTTTATCTTGGATTTGTACGTGGAATTGGTGATACAGTTGGCGTGGCAAATCCTTTTAATACCAATTATTATGAACCGCTCACGTCTATTACGACGACGGATTACGGCACTTATGAGCAAAGCGTCACAACCTACAAAGATAATTTTGGCGCAGGGCTCGAAGTTCAGCAGACTACGGTGTCAAAAAATGACGGGAAATTCTTTATCACTGAATATGCGGTGACCAATAAAAGTGGATCGCAGATCAACGATCTGTTCTTAGGCCAGTGGTTTGATTTTGACGTCAAGCCCAATCCCGGAACCAACCTGAGCGGTTTTGATTTTTCACAGCTTCTAGCCTATATTTATGATGCCAATAATCCAAGCGGTTCTTATGTGGGCATGAAAGTGCTGGATACCGACCCGTCCACATTCCGAAGATTCACCAGCGCCCAGGTAGCTGCGCTCAATACACCGGGGAAAACGTATTCTCAGTTTTCAGCCGGCGTAGACAATCCGGCAGGCGATCCGTCGGGCGATTATAATGTGGAATTCGGGCGCGGCCCGTATTTTATCAGCAACAATCAAACTGAAAAATTGGCTTTTGTGATCTGTGCGGGAACAGGTTTGGCCGATCTTCAGTCAGTTGCTGTAGAAGCCCAAGCATTCTGGACCGCGATCCGCACTGCACCGGTCACTCCTACCGGAGTTGTTGCAACACCGCAGTCCGCATCAGAAATCAGTTTGTCCTGGAATGTCGTGGGTAACGCATCGCTGTACCGCATCTATCGTTCTACCGTAAGCAATAGCGGATACGTACAGGTTGATTCCGTTATCGCACCGACAACCACGTATTTGGATGATAATCTCCAGCCCGTGACGACGTATTTTTATAAGATCTATGCAGTGAATAACGTCGGTATTTCTCCGGCTTCATCAATTGGATTTACGACGACCAGTGCCCCGGCCGCGCCCGCTGCGCCTACCGGCCTAAGCGCCTCGGCACTTTCGGCGACGTCTATCCGTCTTAACTGGACGGCCAGCGCATCAGGAAATCCGACGATTTATAAAATTTTCCGGGCACTGGGAACTCCGGTAACATTTACACAAATTGATTCGGTAAATGCTTCGGCTACGACCTACGACAATACTGGGTTGCTGGAAAATTCGACATATTACTATATAGTGTATGCGGCGCATCCGTGGGGTGTATCGCAGGCGTCGGGTCAGACCAGCGCAACTACAAGTTTAGTGGCTCCTGTAATAACGGGCGCTCAAGCTCAGCACACGCCAACTACACCGTCGGAGAATCAGGCGGTCACGATCTCGGTTCCTGTGGCCGGCAGCGGACTCACGGTTAGAATTTTCACCGGCGCAGGTTATCAAATTCTCGGCGATTCGACGGATATGACATTATCGGGCGGGAATACGTATTCGTATACTGTACCTGCAAATCGGGTCAGCTATCTGGGATTATGGTACCGCATCAAAGCGATCAACGCCGCCGGCGTGGATATTTACCCGGCAACCGGAAGAACAGAGATTGCCATTACCGCAAATCCAGGATCCGTTGCTACGATCATAACGAGTGGGGCCTATTCAAGCGGTATCGCAGCCGACGGATATTCGACCATTTCGCTGCCGCTCAATACGTCCTTAAACCTGGTTCCGATACTTGGCGCTCAGGAGTTTGACGGAAATAATGTGCCCACAAATTGGCGTGCGGTTACTTACGATCCGACTAGTACTACATTCAGCAACGTGACGTCGCTGGTAAATAACACGGCGTATTTTCTCTATATCAGAGGAGATGATCCGGTAGCCGTTTTTAGCGGCATGCCGGCCGGAAGTACAAATCCAAAACTATTATTTGATGCGTACGTTCTGAAGCCGGGCTGGAATCTGGTTCCATGGCCGTTTGCATTTGGGGCAACCATATCTGTCACTGACCCTGCGAAAGTCGACGCGGCCATTTGGCAGATGGCTGCAGGCGATTGGAGCCAAGTCACGCAGGTCAAAGCATTCGGCGGATATGCGATTAAGAATAAGACAGCAGGGAACGTAATTTTGGGAACGGCGGTTAACTGGACAACCGTTGCAGGGAAACATCTGGCCGATGCCGACTGGACGATTCGCATCAAAGCGGAATCGTCTAAACGGCATGATTATTTTAATTATATCGGCGTTTCATCGTTGTCAACAGATCTTTATGACTTGTTAGATGTATCCGAACCGATGAGCATGGGCAATGATGTGAGCCTGTATTTTGCCGCTAAAAACGAATTGGATCAGGTCGAGAAACTCGCGAGCGATGTTCGTTCCAATCAGGTGGATGGAAATGTCTGGGAGATGAACGTCGCGAATAATGTAAATGAGAAATCGTTGACATTGAATTGGGAATTACCTGCCATGCCGCCTAATCACAAGATGATGATTGTGGATGTGAATAATAACGAATTCCTCGATATGGAACAGATTGCGACGTATCATTTCCGCGCGAAAAAGGACAACAAGTTTAAAATCGTTGTCGGCAAGAACGAATTCGTCGATCAGGCCATCGAGAAGATCCGTGCGGAACTTCCGCGGGAGTTTGGTATTGCTCAAAACTATCCGAATCCGTTCAATCCGTCCACAACGATCCAATTTGACGTGGCGCGCTCCGGTAACGTGAAAGTCAAGGTGTACAACGTTCTCGGACAAGAAGTCGCGACATTGGTGGACGGCTACTTTGAAACCGGCAAGCAATCGGTGCAGTGGAACGGAAAAGATGCGCTGGGCAGGCAGGTTGCCAGCGGCGTGTATATGTACCGACTCGAAGCAGGCAAGATCGCGAAAACGAAAAAGATGATGCTGATCAAGTAAAGTATACGCAATAATCATGTTTAAAAAGATATGAAACGCGGGTGAAGTAAAAAAATAAAATATATGCGCTCCTCTAGATCCCTTGCCGGAACCAACGGCAAGGGATTTATTTTTTCATGTTTGATTTAAGTTGAGCAAATGATATATTTTGACTGATTAAGCCATTTATCACAGAAAGGAGTTTTCACATGTCCTATGAATTCCTGCAGCTCGAGATTGCCGATAAGATCGCGGTCGTGTCTCTTAATAATCCGCCCGGCAATAGCCTGAAAATGCCACTGCTTCAGGAACTGGATAAGATGCTGGATGAACTTCATGCTAATGCAGCCGTTAAGGTAATTATTATAACCGGCGCCGGAAAAATGTTTGCCAGCGGCGCGGACATTGACGAAATATCAAAACTCACCTCAAAGGATCTGGCAAAAGAAATGTCGGCATTCGGACAAAAAGTTTTTCTGAAATTAGAACGCGGGCCCAAGCCTGTGATCGCCGCGATCAACGGGTTTTGCCTTGGCGGTGGATTGGAATTGGCGATGAGTTGTCACATGCGCATCGCGTCCGATCGTGCCTTGATGGGGTTGCCGGAGATCGCGTTGGGAATTATTCCCGGTTTCGGCGGCACTCAACGTCTTCCGCGCATTGTCGGTATGAGTAAGGCCACTGAAATGATTTTAAGCGCCGATCAGGTTCGCGCCGAAGAGGCTCTGGCGATCCGGTTGGTAAATAAAGTTGTTTCCAAGGATACCTTACTCGAAGATGCGAAGAAAGTTGCCATGAAAATGGTTTCTAAAAGCGGCATGGCTATGTCGCGCGCGTTGAAGTCCATTGGAAATGGAAGCCAGGTTGATATCGTTAAGGCTATGGATGTCGAGTCGACGTGTTTTGGCGAATTATACGGAACGCACGACATGAAGGAAGGCGTATCGGCATTTCTTGAAAAGAGAAAAGCCGATTTTCAGGACAAATAATATATTTATCATACGAAGTAGTTTTTATAATTGAATACCTATATCATTGACTGGCATAAAGCGGAAGTAAACCGCCTCATTCGTGAAGGCGTTCCTGTTCTTTGGCAAGATGTATTTGAAAACACGAATCCGCTGGATCTTGAAATTGGAATCGGTAACGGAAGTTTTTTAGTTCCTTTTGCAAAGGACCACCCTGACCGAAACATGATCGGCATTGAGATCGAGGGCGTCTATCTGAAAAAGGCGAACAAAAAGCTGGTCAAACAAGCTGTTGCAAATGCACGCTTGCTTATCGGAGACGCAAAATTCCTCACGTGGAAATTGTTTGCCGACGAAAGTATTGAAGATGTGTATATAAATTATCCCGATCCGTGGTTTAAAAAACGGCACAAAAAGCGCCGTCTGATCAATCCGATCTCTTTGCGTATGCTTGCATTAAAAATGCGTTCCATTCTGACTATTGCAACCGATGATGAAGAATACCGGGATTGGGTGATCGCAAGTATTAAAGAGACGCAGTGTTTTGAACCGATGCTTCCGAAAATATTTGTAACCGATTTGGAAAATTATTATCCGACGAAGTATGAAAAGAAATGGAAAGATCAGGGAAAACCGGTTTTTTATATGAAGTTCAGAAAAAAACGAAACCCTGAAATGGATTGGTCAGAATATATCGAAACACAAAACTTACAATTTACGCTCAATAAAGCCATGGGTCATCATCATAAGATGAAATCTGCGAAGAGCTAATTTGAATAGGAGACAGGATCATGCGTCTATTACTACTGGGAGCGCCGGGAGTGGGAAAAGGGACTCAGGCCAGAAAGCTGGTCGACACTTTTAATATTCCTCAAATATCAACGGGAGATATGCTGCGTGAAGCGATAAAGAAAAACAGCCCGCTGGGTATAGAGGCAAAAACTTACATGGACGACGGCCGGCTCGTTCCGGACGGACTGATTATCTCGCTTGTTGAAGAGAGGCTTAAAGCAGGCGATGCTCAGAAAGGCTTTATATTGGACGGTTTCCCGCGAACATTGCCTCAGGCCGAGGCGCTTGAGAATTCGCTGCACAAGATGCAAATCAAACTGGATGCCGTGATTGATTTTAATGTGCCATACAAGAATCTCGTAGAGCGGCTAGCCAACCGTCTTGTGTGCAGGAGTTGCGGAACGGTGTATAACGTGGTTACCCATCCTCCAAAAAAAGAAAAAATCTGCGACGTATGCGCAGGAGAGATATATCAACGTTCCGACGATACGCGAGAGGCGATAGAAAACCGTTTAAAAGTTTATGAGCATGAAACGGCGCCTTTGCGGAATTTTTATAAATCGCTCGGTAAACTAACGTACCTTAACGGGGAGCGCTCGGAAGAACAGGTTTATGACGATATCATGGCAATTATTCGCCCTCCAAAGAAATAAATGGTAACCCCCTCATAAATTGAAGCCGGGATGTCATCATGATCCAGCGTGATTATATAATGCGTATGGCTGAGATGGTTGCCAAAGCGCTTGCAAAAGTTTTGCATCTTAAAGAAGAAAAACGTTACGATGAGGCATTGGAGGAAATTAATCTCGCCGGAAAAGAGTTGTTGGGTGATGATTTTAAAATCTTAAAGAATTTATCCGATGTCGACATCATCAAATGGTTGTTTTCAGGCGGAAATTTTGATTCCAAAAAATGCGTATCATTATCTAAATTGTTAATGGCGGAGGGAGAGGTTTTCGAGTTGATGGGTGACTATAAACGCGGCCTCATTCGTTACTTGCAATCATTGAATTTGCTAAATGAAGCTGTAACTCAGAACGACCAAAATGGAAGCGCAGAAAATTTAGAGATGATGAAATACCTTATGAACAAAACAGCCAACGAAAGGACAAAGTAATGTCAGAAAATAAAGTTGAAATAAAGTTTGCTAAAAATGGCCCCATCTTGGTAAAAGGCAATTGTGAAATGGTTGATTCGGAAGGAAAAGCAATTGCGGCCAAAGAATCTTTCGCGTTATGCCGCTGCGGAGGTTCCAAAAATAAGCCATTTTGCGACGGCACTCACAAGACAAACGGATTTCAGGGGTGAGGCGGATTGGTATTTGATCCTTAAGGGTACTCTGGTCAGGTTTTCGTTATTAGTGCGAATCCGCTCTCTATTCTTAAGCGACGAGCAGATTGTCTTTGTAGGAAAGTTTTGAAAGTGGAATTGTGGGGTTTTTTTCCATGAAGTAATTACATGACCATTCATCCCCGAACAAAATAGCCGTTTGATGGGAAGTGTCTTCAGCCAATACTGCACCGGTGGGTAAATAAAGTTTTGCTAACGCTTCATCGCTGATTTCGGGTGAAACCCAGCGCACCAGTTTCCAGTTGGTTGGTTCCAGTCTGCATTCCGCCCCGTATTCACTTTCCAAACGAAATTGTACAACTTCAAATTGCAGCGGTCCGACTGCGGCCAAAAGGGGAGTCTTTTCATAAGAGTTCTTGATATAAAAACTCTGGACCACGCCTTCCTGAAGCAATTGATCCAAACCCTCGCGGAACCGCTTAAATTTAGACGAATTCGGATTGTGCAGAAATACAAAACTTTCGGGCGGAAATCGAGGAATTTCCATATAAACGATAGCCGGATCTTCCGTTAACGTATCCCCTATGCCAAAATCGGAATGTCCTACGAGACCGACGATATCTCCGGGAAACGCGTCGTCTACGGTTTCGCGTTGCTGCCCGAAAAGTTTGGTAGAATTAGAAAGACGCACTTTCTTCTTTGTCCGTGAATGAGTGACCAGCATATCTCGTGTAAATCGGCCGGAGCATATTCGCATAAACGCTATACGATCACGGTGCCGGGGATCCATATTCGCCTGAATCTTGAAAATGAAACCCGAGAAAATTTCATTTTCCGGTTCGATAGTCATCGAACCTGCACTGCGCGGAGCTGGAGAACCTGCATGCGCAAGAAAACCGTCGAGCAGAAGTTGCACACCAAAATTGTTCGCTGCGCTGCCAAAATAAACGGGCGTTTGATTACCGGTCAGAACCCCGGCTGCATCAAAAGAATGCCCCGCGGTATCCAGCATCTCCAATTCCTCGGCAACGGTGGCATATGTATTTACATTCATCTGGTTTTTCACCAGTGGATCTGAAAAATCAAATACGGAAACCGGCGCCTGATAAGCCCCGCCGATAGTCCGCTCGAATACATGAATTTCTTTTTTTTGCCTATCGAGTACACCGCGGAAATCAATACCCGTACCTAGCGGCCAATTCATCGGGTATGCGCCGATTCCTAAAACATTTTCCAAATCGTCTATCAAGGCCAGCGGGTCTAAAGTCGGGCGGTCTAGTTTATTCATGAAGGTGAATATCGGTATGGCTCTGCGACGGCACACCTCGAAGAGTTTTCTAGTTTGAGTTTCGATACCTTTGGCAGCATCGATAACCATAACTACAGCATCCACGGCCGTTAAAACACGGTAAGTATCTTCGGAAAAATCCTGATGGCCCGGCGTATCAAGCAGATTGATCTTATAACTCTGATAGTCAAATTGCAGTACGGTAGAACTAATCGAAATGCCGCGCTGCTTTTCCAGTTCCATCCAGTCAGATCGCGAAGACCGCTGGTTTTTCCTTGCAGTGACCGAGCCTGCTAATTGAACGGCGCCCCCGTACAAAAGAAATTTTTCAGTAAGCGTCGTTTTGCCGGCGTCAGGATGCGAGATAATTGCAAAAGTTCGCCGTCGTTTTATTTCATCGCTTGTTTTCATTTACTTCTCTTATAAAACATGTCCATAACAATGGGCGCAATTATACATAAAAACACGGAATGAATCAAATTGTAAATTATACAAAATAAATCTTGTGTAATTTTTTGTAAAAAGTGTACATTAGAGTCATCAGGACATATACTACAAATCAATAAGGAACAAATATTGTGAAACTTCGAATGTTCATTTTGTTTTTTGTTTATTTCGGCTGCGCTTCAGTACCGTCATCTAAAACGACTAATGCGGACAGCAAACCCACCGTCATCCTCATTTCATTTGACGGGTTTCGTTGGGATTATATGGAGAAAACCGATACGCCCAATTTACACTATCTTGCCGCGAATGGAGTCCGAGCAAAAAGAATGATTCCGTCTTTTCCTTCAAAAACATTTCCGAATCATTACACGCTCGTGACGGGATTATACCCTGAAAATCACGGCATTGTCTCTAACCGTATGTGGGATCCGAATCTCAATAAATCATTCATATACAAAGATAGCCTCAATAATCTTGAAAGTGTTTGGTGGGGAGGCGAGCCAATCTGGTCGACAGCCGTTAAGCAGGGACAGCTTAGTGCAACTTTTTTTTGGCCCGGATCCGAAGCGGAAATTGGCAGCACGCGGCCGACTTATTTTAGACCGTATGACGGAAAAGCGCCTGATTCGTCGCGCGTTGACCAGGTTCTTCAGTGGCTTGATTTGCCAGAAGGACAGCGCCCGACTGTGATTACACTATATTTCAGCCTCACCGATGACATAGGGCATAAATACGGTCCTGAATCAAAAGAGATTTTACCGGCAATCCGCGCGATGGATTCGGTGACGGGGCGGCTCATTGCCGGTTTGAAAGCGCGCAGTCTGTTTAACAAGGTTAATATGATCGTTACGGCCGACCATGGTTTTGCAACAGTCAGTGCGGACAGTCTCATATTTCTGGATGATTACATCGACATGAATAGCGTTAACGCCATCATGGAATCTCCCGTGGTAGGCTTGCGCAGCAAGGACGGGGATAATCAGAAACTACTTGATATCATGGCTGACGCACATGCGCATATGCGCGCATACAATAAAGATAACATGCCTCCCCGTTTCCATTATTCCAAGAATGACCGAATTTCTCCGGTGGTTTTAGTAGCCGACGAAGGATGGTCGATCACGACAAAAAGTTATCTCAGTAAATACAAAAATTATCAATTCGGCGGAAACCACGGCTTTGATAATGAATTACTATGCATGGGTGCTGTGTTTGTTGCCCATGGTCCTGCCTTCAGGAAAGGGTATGTGGCCGAACCATTTCAGAATATTCACGTCTATGAACTCATGGCTCATATTCTCGGATTGAAACCTGCACCGAATGACGGATCGATCGAGGCTGTCAAAATTATGTTAAAGTAAAAGCATGAGATTGAGTGAGGTATTTAAGTATTATTTTGTTTTAATTTTGTTTCTTAGCGCCGGATGTATTCAACAAAAAGAAACCAACGATTTTTTTCCTCACATGATGAGCGAATGCAAGGATCGTATTGTAGGTCAGTACGATATTGCAACATTCAGCGAGGTGGACTTTCCCGCACCACGGCTGCTGCTGAAAAAATTACCTCCGCGTGACGCGCAAGAACCCATTGAAATTCATAATGGCGATCGGTTAACCAGAAAAGTAGCACTGACTTTTGATGCTTGTTCCACGCTTCAGCCAAGCCGGTTTGACAGCGCCGTTGCGGAAATTCTTATTGCTACACAAACGCCCGCCACAATTTTTCTGGGCGGCAAGTGGGTTCTCGATCGTCCGAAGGATGCCAAATTTCTTGCGTCAATACCGTTTTTTGAGATTGGGAACCATGCCTATCTCCATGGGCACTTAACTAAAGTTTCCGAGGATCGTTTGAAGCGCGAGATCTTGTGGACGCAGGAAATTATCTATACAGTTACCGGGAGGATTCCCAAGGTATTTCGACCACCTTATTTGGAGAACAATGTTCAGGTTACTGAGGCCGCAGCACTATTGGGGTTAGAAACTATTTGCGGGGACTTGCCGTCCGGCGACCCGTATGAACACGCCACGAAACTTCGGCTCATTGAGGGCATAAGATACCAAGTTCAAAACGGTTCAATCATTATCATGCATATTAATAAAGGCGGGAAACACACAGCCAAAGCGCTTCCGAATATCATTCAAATGTTAAAAGAAATGGGATATAAACTGGTTACGGTCAGTCAATTGCTTGACTAGATTTGTTTTTGTTTGGGCAGCGCAAAATAGAACGTCGTTCCGAATCCCGGTTTACTCTTGAACCAAATCTGGCCCCCATGCAATTCTATTATATATTTGGCGGTATATAAACCTAAACCACTTCCGGATGCCGTATCTGAATTGACTTGCCTTGCGTATTTTTGAAAAATTTGAGGCTGAAGTTCGTGAGGAATTCCTCCTCCGCTGTCTTTGATTCGCACTTGTGTCTTATCATTTTGATCTTCAAGTTCAATCGAAATGGTCGAATCTGATGGTGAAAATCTAATCGCATTGCTTAGGAGATTGTCCATAACGCGGCGAATCTTAAGCGCATCACAGTTGATCTGAAAATCCGCATCAGTAAATTTCATGAAAAAATTGATATTTTTTCTAATCGCCGTTGGCCGTTGAAGCTGTATACGCTCTTTGATCAACTCCCTGAGGTCGGTTAACTGGAACGTAAGAGAGGATTGGCCCGCTATCAATTTTGATTCTTCCAGTTGGTTCTGCACCATATTTCTAAGCTCACCCGCGCTTCTTTGAATTATATCGACAAACTTTTCTTGTTGTGTTGTGAGCGTCGCGCCGGCTGTATCCTTCGCAAGGACAGCACACGACTGTTTAATATTATCAAGCGGGCTTTTGAAGTCATGCACCAGTTTATTAAAAAAGTCAGATTTTAGTTTTTCAACTTCTTCCAGTTGCCGTGTCATGCGGTTAAAGGCATTCCCGAGATTATTCAATTCCGCAAAATTTCTGATTTCCAGTTTTCGGTCAAACGTACCCGATCCGACGCTCTGCGCAGCAGCGGTGATTTGCTCTACACTTTTCATAATTTTACGAATATCAAATATTGCTGCGATAACCAATACAGTCAAAAACAAAAAAATAACATAAGTGAAAAGTGAAAAGATCACGCTCAATCCGCCGAGAGCTTCAGTTTTAGCCCGAGTGTGAATATCGGCTGCTTTTTCAAATTGGACTAATTCATGCCGTATGGAGTCGATCAACGGAATGATTTCTTCATTTATAAATGATTTGGCATCTCTTCTTCTAGGATCAATTCTCATAGAGAGAACAGTAGTCTTTTGCCGTATCACATCGATAAGCTGAGTTTCTCTTTCATAAGGGATTGGTTCAAAATATTTGGGGTCTATAATTCCAGCTCCTGCGGCAATTGTGGCGAAAAACCGTATAGTCCCATTCTCCAGTAACTTCGGAGTAAGTTCAAATTGACTGATGTAGGTAAGAGCAGCCAAACTGTCAATATCACGGCCTATGACTAAAATTTCTCTGGCTGCTAGGTCAGTATCTCGGATCAGTTTTTCACGTTCCGACATTGTGTTAAGCAATAGCCCTTTGTTTTGCAGATGGTCAAAACTTGCTTCAAGCTTTTCGACGTAGTGAGTCTTTGCGTAATCAGTTTTTGAGATGGAATCCAGAAGGTTGTTGCGCAGTGCCGTTTGATAGAAAATGTAAGCGGCCGCGACGATGCACAAAAGAAGCGCAACAATGTATCCGCCGTATATCTTTGTGCGGAGGGTCATGAAAAGGGGCCTTGGGGGGATGGGTCAGGAAACTATGCTTTATCTAGTAAGAATAACGTCTGGTTATATTCGACCGGCTGTCCAATCTCAACAAGAATCTTAACCACCTTGCCTGTTACTTCACTTTCGATTTCGTTCATGATCTTCATGGCCTCAATAATGCAGAGAGTTTGTCCTGGTTTTACTGATGAACCGATTTCCACATAGGGATCCGCATCAGGGGCGGGGGAGCGGTAGAAGGTTCCGACAATGGGCGACTTGATCTCTATAAAATTGCCCGATTCCACAAAGTCTTTGGGACGCTCTGCGTGGGACTTTTCTATTGTTTCTTTGCTTTCGAACTGCACGGATTGGGGAATCTGAGCCGGTTGTGATTGTGTATACGGAACCGGTTGGTGTTGTGACTGCGGAACGAATGCCATCGCCGTCATGCCGTTATTCTTGCTGATTCGGATTTTGAGGCGGCCTTTTGTTTTACTCTGATCTTGTTCAATCTCTATTTCGTTGACGTTGCTCTCATCAACCATTTTGATAAGGCTTTTAAGATCTTTTAGGTCCATTATGTCCGCTCTCCATCTAATGGGTTAAAACAAATTTATTTAGTCACCCGTTCAAGATAATCGCCCGTTCGGGTGTCGATCTTGACCATGTCGCCTTCATTTATGAAAAAAGGCACGTTGACCGTTGCGCCGCTTTCAAGTTCCGCCGGTTTCGACCCGCCGGTTACAGTGTCGCCTCTGACTCCGGGAGCTGTACTGACAACTTTTAATTCGACCGTGATGGGCATTTCAATGCTTACCGCGTTACCTTCATAAAATAATATTTTTGGCGTAATGCCTTCTTTCATGTAATTGGCCGCTTCACCAACAGTCTCATTTGGAATTCCAACCTGTTCAAATGACTGGTTGTCCATAAAATGCATCATGCTTCCGTCATTGTAAAGGAACTGCATTTCTTTGCTTTCGGCGCGAACCTCTTCCAATTTATCGTGAGAACGAAACGTCTTTTCAATCACTCTGCCTGTCTTGACGTTCTTTAGTTTGGCGACAACAAATGCGCGCCAATTGCCGGGGTTGCGATGCTGAAATTCCGTAACAACATACAAATTCCCATCCATAAGAATGGTCATACCCGTTCTGAAATCTGAAACACCTGCCATCTAAATTACACAATCCTTCATGTGATAAAATATGATTATTTAGTCCTGAAAAGGTTTGGCAAGTTAGAAATTCCGTCCAATAAAGTCAAGTTTTTTTAAAGTTACAATGGCTTTGTGACCAGAATACCGTTGTGTATCGCTTTTTTTTTTACTATAATAATATATTACTCAAAAGGAGGGATTTCGACATGTTCACATTTAATGCTAAAACAAGAAAAGCTGTGTTTCAATTAGAGTTGCCTGAAGCACATTCGATCAGCCTTTTAGGCGATTTTAATGAGTGGGATCATACGAAAAACGCCATGAAGAAAAGCAAAAACGGAATTTGGACGGCGGAAATTAAACTTGCGCCCGGGGAATACCAGTTTTTGTATTTTGTAGATGAAAATAGATGGTTAACGGATGATCAATGCCCCCGTACTACGAGCGAGGTAGGAACGGAAAATTCAATCGCGGTGATCGTTGCACCAAAACCTGCTAAAACAGCGCCTAAGAAAGTTCGCGCCACAAAAAAGAAATAGTTCATTGATTAACGTATTGCCGGAAGGTCTTCCTGAAATTCTCTGGAGTGGGAAGTTGTGTGATCGGAGACCGCGTGCTGAGTTTAGATATGGATTTAGCTCCTTCGGTGTCAATCGCGTAACGGTTCCCCGATTTGAATGCCTTCTTTCTGTTGACCAGCCTTTCAAGTTCATTCTTCAAAATATCAAGATTTCGGTCAGTTTCTGAAATGCCGATTCGTTTGGCGATGATGTTTAAAGAAGCCGGTGCGTAATTTAGGCCGTATTTTAATACCATATATTCAATCAATGTTTTCCCCTCAATTTGTTATAAATTAGATAACGCGGCTTCTAATCACCTGAGTCATAACTCGACTACTTAAAAATAAAAAGTATGGTATACGGTTTGATCTCCTAATCTAGATTCAATTTCACCAAATCGAACGGTTTTAATCTGGAGCATGACTCTCTCAGCCAAAGCTTCATTGAAGCTATTGTAAGTTATCTTAACATCCTTGACCATGCCTTTGGATGAAATTTGAAATTTCATGGAAATTCGGCCGTTCTTTTTCTGGCTATTCTTCTTATAAACATTGAAGCAATTGTAGATGCGATGGTCATTTTGCGCAATAATGCGCTGAACATCGCCGATTGGCCTAAGTTCACCGCCATATCGGCTCACACTGAGCCGGCTTTGATCCGAGTTAACGGCCGCAGGGGTGTGCTGAATGATTCTTCGCTGTAAGTCCACATATACCGTCTGAGATGCTTTGTCATCATGAGATATGCTTGTATTCATCGCTGCGGAACTCGGTTTCACTTTAGTTGCAGCGACAATTTTTTTCTCATTGACGGCATCATTGGATTTTATGACGTTTTGAGTCAAGTTAGCGAAATCCTCATCAGAATATTTTCTTACCGTCTTTAAAGCCTTCAGCAATTCCGAGCTGTTATTATCAGTCTGAACGGTCTCCACACGGCTTTTTTTATCGAGTTTCATAGCATGTAGCTCCATTACCTCCACGGAAGCAAGGTAAGGCGGGTGAACTGCAATGGAGTAAGTGAGAACTGTATTTGCGATTACCGGCTCAACGGTTGTTTTAACAAATTTCACAGGTTTCAAGATCGCCCAATTTAGGATAAATCCGGCATACTTGGCAGCATTCTCAAAATGCCTCTTCAGTGCATCTTTGATCTTATTGTGAATATTTTTTTCCAGTTCCGCGCTTAATGCTAACCGCTCTTCAGCAAGTGCATAATTGAACTTCGCGGATAAGAGAACCTGTATATTTTCCCGCAATTCCAGTTTTTCTTCAAAACTACTGCATTGTTCCAAAAAGTGATCCACCATAGGCTCGATCTTTAGCGGATCCAGTTTTTTCACGATTCCATTGCTGGACTGCTCATCCATTTCGCGAACAAACTCGGAAAAGAGTTTTTCGGGCTTATCGCATGCAGATATATTTTTTCCCTGATTGTTACTCATCGTGTGAGTCCTTTGTTATCATTACCAGTGAGACGCCTAATTGACCGACACCCTGATATTTAAGTTTTTTATCTGAGACAAGGTGGTTGAATTCAAGTATTCAGGATATTGTTTATTCAAAAATTTCTTGAAACTCTTTATCGTCCGATTTAGCCTGGCTCTTACAGCGTCCTGAGTATTGCCCAGCAAATTTGCAATGTTTTTTGTATGCAAGTTCTGTAAATACAACAAAAAAACTTCCTTGTCCTCTTTAGTCTTAAGGGATTGTACAAAAAATATCACAATACGTTCAAATTCTTTTAGTTCAAATTCTATATCCGGTTCACGGCAATCTGAACTAAGAGAATAGGATTCAGCTGTATCGTCAAAGCCGAGGGTCCTGCCGTTATACTTTTGGGTTTCTCGGACATAACGGACGAAATGCTTGTTGGTGATATTATAAATCCAGGTGGAAACTTCGAACTTTGGGTTGTATTCTTTTAAATTTTCGATAACATCACAAAACGTATTTTGAATGATGTCTTCGATAATATACTTTTCTTGCTCTTCACCGGCGTATCTGTTCTTATTAAGTTTATATTTTACATATAAATAAAGTCTTTTTTTGTAACGGTTCCATAACTCGACTATTGATTTTTCGGCAAGCCGCTGATCACTCAAAGCAAAACGAACCAATTCTCTTTCCGATGTTGCACTCATTGCGATGGCAATGGTGGAACCTTTTTGTGACAGTGAATGTTTGATCAATGATCTGGATTCGCTATTCTTTGATTTTGTAAGAGCCATACTATACTAAGAATTAGAGTTACTAATCGTATTAGACCGGGCAGAATATCATGCAAACTACAAAATAAATGACAGAGTCGCTGTGACGTATATCACATACTGATGTGAATTTCACTATGAAAAGGGACAGGTTATTGATTGATAACAAAATTTACAATTTTTTAGGTCTGAATCAACAAAAAATTTCCTTTAAAAAAGCCGGTGATTTCCCTAAATTCGAGAAAAAGGAATTAACAGTTGAAAGCAATAATAATCAAGAATGCAGGCAAAAGCAGCTATTTGGAATGGACAGAAGTTCCGATGGTTAATCGCAAAGCCGGTGAAGTTATCGTAAAGGTACGTTCAACGGCTGTGAACCGGGCCGATTTGCTGCAACGCCTCGGTCTATACCCGCCACCGGATGGCGAATCACAGATAATGGGGCTTGAATGTGCCGGAGAAATTGTGGAAACGGGACCGGAAGTCATGAATTGCAAAGTTGGAGATCGAGTGTGCGCATTGCTGGCAGGAGGCGGGTATGCGGATTACGTCAACATTCACCGGGCTATGATATTACCAATTCCGCTAAGTCTGTCGTTTGATGAGGCTGCGGCTATTCCGGAAGCGTATTATACTGCGTACGTAAATTTGTTAGACATCGGTGAACTAAAGGCAGGTGAAACGTGCCTGATCTATGCCGGCGGGAGCGGGGTTGGAACTGCCGCGATTCAAATTGCAAAATTTGTCAAAGCAACTGTTCTTGCAACAGCAGGAAGCCAGGAAAAAATGAGAAGGTGTATAGAGCTTGGTGCAGATCATGTTTTTGATCATAAAGAAGATCAATTCATAAGCAAAATCCAACAATTGACCAAAGTCACCGGCATCGATCTCATTTTGGACACCATCGGTGCGAAACATTTTGCAAATAACATCGATTTATTGTCGTATCGTGGGCGCTTGATCTTAATTGGGCTTTTGAGTGGTTCAATGGCAGAAGTAGATTTGGGTCAAGTTTTGAAGAAAAATATTTTGATGCGGGGCAGTACTTTGCGCAACCTACCGATTCAGGAAAAGATTTTACTAACTCAGAAAATAAAATCCTTTGTTTTACCTCTATTCGAGGACCGAGTTTTAAAGCCGGTAATTGATTCCGTTTACCCGATCCAGCAGATCGAAAATGCGCATCAGCGTATGTTGGGAAATAGGAATTTCGGCAAGATCGTTATTTCCATGGTTCAGCAAAAATAACAGGATTACGATTTTTTGCCAATCGGCCTGCCGGCAACGAAGCTAAATGTAAACTTGTTTACTGAAGAATTCGGGAAACTAATTTTCATTATATCTCATTCGGATAGATATTCCAAAAGATTTATTGTTATATTGCAGTAATTGTTAATTCACCAATGTACAATGATTCGAAAAAACAGAACATTGCCGGTTGTTATTTTTACTGATTTAGACGGGACATTGCTAAATCATGATGACTATTCCTATCGTGATGCGCTGCCGATAATAGCTCATATTCGCGAGCAATCGATCCCCCTCATTATCTGCACCAGTAAAACCCGATACGAAGTTCTTGATTTTCGAAAAGAATTAAGCATATACGATCCGTTTATCACCGAAAACGGCGGCGGTATTTTTTTTCAACAAAACCAGGAGCATAAGGTTTTCAACGAGAGTGAGTACCACGACGGTTATCGGCTGATACGGCTGGGTAAATATTATTCGGAAATCCGTGCGTTTTTTATGGAGCTAAAAAAGCGTTTTGCAATCACCGGTTTTGGCGATATGGACGTGAGCGCCATTCAAAGTTTGACCGGTTTATCAATGGACCAAGCGACCAAAGCGAAACGCAGAGAGTTTACCGAACCGTTTATTTTTGAGTCCGAACAAGACATTTTTCTGGTAGATCAAATGGCCGGACAAAGAGGATTTAAAATCGTTCAAGGTGGACGATTTTATCACTTGATCAGTTCTGGACAGGACAAAAGTATCGCAGTCAGGCGCGTCATTCAGATCTACGAGAATATGCTTCAGTCGAAGATCATATCGATCGGCGCGGGCGACAGCATGAACGACTACGGCATGCTCAAGGTCGTTCATTATCCGGTATTAATTCCGCATCCGGATGGAAAATATGAACCGATGGATATTCCCAATCTTATCAAAGCGCCCTTTGCCGGCAGTAAAGGTTGGTATGCGGCAATCGAGAAAATTTTAGATACGCATGATAAAACAAACTGCACATGAACTCTAAAAGCGCAGAATAACCAGATGAATTATAAAAACACAGCCAGAGAGATATTCAACGCAGCTCTTCAGGCGGTATTACCTGCACAACTTATTAATGAATCCGTTCGTTTTGATGGACAATTACTGCGCATTCAAGACCATGAATATCTGATACCGGCGCAAAGCCGTATTTTTATATTTGGCAGCGGCAAAGCATCAGTAGCCATGGCCAATGTGCTTTATCAAATTCTAAGCGACCGCATTGCCGGAGGCATGGTGTTGGCCAGCAATCCCGGAAGGGATATTGGACCCATCCGTGTTTTAGAAAGTTCACATCCTGTTCCGACACAAAAAACACTAGACGCGACCAATCAATTGATAGTTGCCATGTCTGAGTTGAATAACAATGATTTTTTTGTTTATCTATTATCCGGTGGAAGCTCGTCGATTGTTGAAAAACCAATTCTTCCTATTGCATTGGACGATTTTCAACAGACAACATCTTTGCTATTGCGTTCAGGCGCCCGTATTGACGAAATGAACGTTGTTCGCAAACACCTGTCTATGGTCAAAGGCGGGCGTCTGGGGCAATTATCGCGCGGTACCGGGCTTGTGCTCGTTTTATCAGACGTAATCGGAGACGACCTATCTACCATTGGTTCGGCGCTTTTATATAAAGATGATTCAACGTATCAGGATGTTGTTACGATTTTGAATAAATATAATCTGATGCATGATGTTCCGGCCAATGTATTGGCGGTGATCAATCAAGGAGTTACACGGCAAATTCCAGAAACACCTAAAACAACAAATTCCAACATTGCGCATCATATGATAGGCAATAATTATACAGCGCTGGTTCGTGCACAAGAGAAGGCAAATCAATTGGGTTTGCAGGCGCATATTATGACTTCCCGGTTAGACGGCGAGGCACGCGAGGCCGCCAAGGCCATCATAGCGATAGGAAAAGAAATTCACCTATCCGGAAATCCATTTTCTCCACCGGTCTGCCTCATATTCGGCGGGGAAACAACCGTAACAGTGCGTGGAAACGGACAAGGCGGCCGGAATCAAGAATTATGTTTATCCGCCCTCAATGCATTTCGTGCGATGCCTTACATTACGGTCTTAAGCGCCGGTACGGATGGTATTGACGGCCAATCCGATGCAGCAGGAACAGTAGTTGACTGCGAGACGTTTCGAAAAGCGAAAGAACTTCAGCTCAATATCGACGGGTATTTATCGGCTAATGATTCGTACAATTTTTTTAAGAAGACCAATGATCTAATTATGACCGGGGCTACGGGAACGAATGTCGGAGATGTAACGCTTATGATCATTCATGAATAAAATTGTTCACCAAGCCTTTGAAACGCGCGCTTTACCGGCAAGTCATAAATAATCGATTTCGTCTTTTTCGCCGTTGAGTCTTTTTTCCATGAATTCCTTTGCGATATCTTTACCCCCCAGCCCGAATGATATAGCCAAAGCAAGCACCACTCCGCCAAATGTAATTGCAAATGTTACCAGTACTGTATCTTTTCCAATTCCCAGTTGTTCGAGCGCAACGGACAACGCAAAGAAAAATATCGCATACTTGGCGAAGCGGCTGATAATACCGGCCGTCTTAATTCCTGCATTGACAGATGTAATTAGCACGGCGCGTCCTATAAAATTACCAAGCAAATAACCGAATAGCATTATCAATAAAGCCGTAAATATATACGGAAGGTACAAAACCAAACGTTCTACTAATAATTCTAACGGCTTAAGCTTCATGGCCTGGAGAGAAATCAAAGTGAACAAAATGAACAAAGTCCAGCCGAAAATCTTTCCAATAATACCCGATAAGGTTTCTTTAATCCCTCCTTTAAGAAGCGCTTCGGGTATATTTAATTTCTGTGACACTCGATCTAATTTGCTGAATCTCAGAATTCTGGACAATAGTTTCGATAAGAGAACACTGACAATAATGCCAAGTATGAAAATGATCACAGCGGACGTCAGTGTCGGTAAATACAAAAGAAAATTATTAAAATAAACCTCTATAGGCTCTATGATTAAATCATTCAACCAATCCATCTCGCACCTCCGATTAGGTTATGACCAGTGGTCGATAATATTTAATTTTTCCTTTTCAAAAGCCAAACAAAGTTGTTCCAGTCGCTGTTCCACTTCATCGGCATTGCTATCCCAGACTTCCATGATAAATGAAGCCGTCCTGCCCAAGTATAAGGGTGTTAACGACTTTAATAAGTGTTCGCGGTGAATCACTTTTTTCTTAAATGCTAAGGCGAAGTTGAAGACGATTTTTACCCAGACTTCATCTGAAAAATGAAAATCATTCTTCGATGCATGTTGCAGGCGGCTTAGAGTTGCCAATATATCGCCCGGTAAAAACATCTCCCAAATTGGCTTGAGGTCTTTGACGCCCATGTTATATTTTTCGATCAGTCGGTCAACGTTGACAGCGATTGGCTCAAGACCGACAGCGTATTGAAAACCGAAAGTCGGCACCGGTTTTGATTCGGTAACATTGTGCCAAACCGGTATGTACTGGGCCATCAATTCAAACGTCGAATCAACTACTTGGAACAGCATATTGCTCAGATCGACGCCGGGATCTTTGGCGTCGTGTATTTTTGCTCCCAGAAAGGACTGACATACTTTGAACGAGTTGGCTATCGCCGTGGTCGTCATCCAGATATCGATTCCGAACCGAGCCACGTCGCTTTCCCAAACATCCTGTTTGAGGAAAAATTTTGCTAATGAACCGGAAAAACCAAATTCGCCGCCGATGGGTTGGCGAATCCGCTGTCCGTACAACGCGCGTGTTAGCGGATATACGATGCCATTGGTAATCGTGCCGTCAAATTTATGACGAAGATACATCGGTGCGACATAGTCAAAATTTGACTCCAGTACCGGTTTTAGCAATAACTCTATCCACTCAGGGGTAATGCTTCGCAAATCAGAATCGACCACGCAGCACGCTTTGACATTTAATCGTTTTGCCGTCTCAAATATCGTCCGGAATGCGCTTCCCTTTCCGGGAATTCCGTGATAAGGCGTTGTTATTTTAAGAAAGGTTTTTGAAGAATGCGTGATTAATAGCGTATCTGAGGTCTCGATGTTCGTGTTTCTAACCACATCCATCGTCTGATCGTTTGAACCTCCGTCGGAATTTAGCAGTACCGCTTTATAGTTCGGGAAATACTTTGCCAACCCGGCCTGCGTGGCGCGTGTAACATGTCCAATCGTTCCGGCGTTGTTGTAACTCGGAATGCCGACTAATATATCGGCAGAACCAATTCTCTCAACCTGCTCAACCAACGCCTTTTCTAATGAAATTTCTTTCATAACTTATCTGTTTTGAACATAAAAAATAAGCTGTCAAACATATTTACATGAAAATAATCATTTGAATGATCTTGATAAATTTACTTAAAATTAAATTGCATTGCAATGTATTGCAATAATTATCTTGATTATTTAACTTAACAGTGCAAATTGAATTCAAGTATTCAAGAAAATATAAAATACAACATGGCTGATTTTTTTCAAAATGGCAGCGTAACGACTTTACAAAAGCTGACGGATCGACCGATCGAGGCGATTGAGGAGGAGCTCCGTAACTTTGCCAAGAAAAAAAATGTGGTTTTATTGCTCCCGTCCCTATATTCGGAATTTGAAGGTCCCGCAATGCCGCACATCGTCGAGGAATTGCGTCATGCCGATTATTTATTCCAGATCGTGTTATCGCTGGATAGTGCCGATGACCGGCAGTTTCAAAAAGTAAAATCGATTTTCGCCGATTTCCCGTCCAAAGTAAAAATCATCTGGCATGATGGTCCGAAAATGTCCGAGATGTATCATAAGTTGAAGGCAAGCGGTTTTGATATCAGTACGCCGGGCAAAGGACGCTCTGTTTGGGTCACATTGTTATATATCCTGGCAGATAACGATGTGGACGTCATTGCGCTCCACGATTGTGATATCGTGAATTACAAACGGGAGTTGCCGGCACGTTTGATCTATCCCCTGGTTCATCCGGCGCTTCATTATGAATTCAGTAAAGGGTATTATGCGCGCGTGACTCACAAACTATACGGCCGCGTTACACGCTTATTCTATACGCCGATCATACGCGCATTAAAAAAAATAATCGGGTTAAACTCTTTTCTTGAATATCTGGACAGTTTCCGTTATCCGCTTTCCGGAGAATTTGCCTTTGTTCGGACATTGGCTAAAGGAATCCGCATCTCCCCGACGTGGGGACTTGAAGTATCAATGTTGAGCGAGGTATATCAGAATGCATCCGTTAACCGGATCTGTCAGGTTGAAATTCAGGAAACCTATGAGCACAAACACCAGGAGCTGAAAAAAGACAAGCCAAACGAAGGATTGGTCCGCATGGCCAACGACATTTCCCTAACTCTATTCCGGGTATTGAGTCAGGACGGGATAGTCATGTCAAGCGCTTTCTTTTCAACATTGCTCACCACCTACATTCAGGAATCCCGGAAAGCTATAGACATATTTAATGCAGTCTCCGTGATCAACGGATTAACATATGACCGTAACAATGAGCTTGAAGCCGTTGAAGCCTTTGTAAACGCTCTGAAATCTGCCGTGCAGGAGTTCACACAGGATCCGGTAGGCGTGCGAATGCTCCCGGCGTTTGTACGAATTGTAGCTGCGCTCCCCGAATTCACCAATCAGTTGGTCGAGCATGTCAATCATGATAATGCGTGATTGACCCGTCCATCTTCATCGTATATTTGTTTTCACTTTAATAATCCACTCAATTATATTAACTGACAAATATTGATCAGCTGAGATTTTTATTCCATCGAATTTATTGGAATTCATCTCAATGAGTTTTACACCTTAATAAATTTCGGGCGATAGATTTTGACGCGGCCTTTAATTTGACGGCAAACCTATGCAACAAATAGACTGGCTCATCGTTTTCGGCTACATCGTATTGATTATTGGAATCAGTATAATAATTGGGCGTCGCCAAAAAACGCAGGAGGACTATTATCTGGCGGGGCGCTCGATGGGCGCCTGGAAAATCGCCATGTCCATTGTAGCCACGCAGGTCAGTGCGATAAGTTTGATAGGCGTTCCGGCTTTTGTTGCCGCAAATCCGGGTGGCGGCTTAGTATGGCTTCAATACGAATTTGCCGTACCTATTGCGATGATTCTGATTATGACCGTCTTATTGCCTGTCTATCATCGTCTGCGGGTAATTAGTATTTATGAGTATCTTGAAAAGCGCTTTGGCCGTGAGGTCCGGTTATTGTTGAGTATGGTCTTTCTGATCAGCCGCGGACTGGGAAGCGGCGTGATGCTTCTCGCCACATCAATTTTGACCGCCGCCTGCCTCGACCTTGATATTGTTACAACTATTGTGATCATGGGAGTCGTATCTATTATCTATACATCCGTCGGCGGAATCACGGCAGACATCTACAGCGACATTATCCAGTTAGCCGTTCTCTGGATTAGCACGATTATCCTGTTTGGGATTGTCTTATCCCTGATAAATTTTGACACATGGAGCTTGACGGCCATTGAACAACAGCGGCTAAATATTTTCGATTTTCAATCCACGGGTTTGGGTGATGGGCAGACCTTTGGGTTTTGGCCCATGCTTTTCGGCGGCTTATTTTTATATTTCTCATATTACGGGTGTGATCAAAGTCAGGCGCAGCGATTCTTAACGACCCCGACAGTTCAGGAAGCCCGAAAATCCTTATTCCTCAACGGTCTGTTACGATTTCCATTGGTGATGACCTATTGTGCCTTTGGCGTATTGTTAATTCCTTTTTTAATTCAAAACCCCGCTATGGCGGAAGAAATCAAAGGTGTCGGGCCTGATTATTTGGTACCCTATTTTCTGCTGGAGTACGTACCTAAGGGTTTTCTGGGGCTTGTTGTTTCCGGCATTTTCGCCGCTTCCATGTCCAGTTTAGACAGCTCGTTAAATTCGTTAAGCGCTTCGACTTGGCGGGATATTATTTTGAATTACTATCGCTCTGCATTGAATTGGACTCCCCGAAATTCTGTACTGATTTCCAGAGTTTTGACGGTTGTTTGGGGAGTCATTTGCACCGGATTCGCCGTATTGCTTACCCGTAGTTCTGATACCGTCATCGAATTGATTAATAAAATCGGTTCCGTTTTTTACGGGCCGGTCGCCGCTATCTTCGTTTTAGGTATCCTAATTCGATCTGCCAATCAAACCGGCGCAATTGTCGGGTTAGCGGCGGGAGTCAGCGCCAACATAGGATTGTGGTTTTTTGCCGGACAATCTGTCTCCTGGCTCTGGTGGAACCCCACCGGCTTTCTTATTTCATTCTTCACCGGCATTGTTCTCGCGAGGATAACAGGATTGAATGACTACGTTGCCGATGACGGATCGGCCCGAATCAAAAAGAGTGATTTTTACTCTGATAAGATGGTGTTTTATTCAACAGCCTTAATCGTTGGATTTGTTTTTATACTTATGATCTGCCTGCTGATTGAATCCTTTCTGCAGAAATTCTTCACGTAGTTTAACATTTTGTAGCGAATTTTTTCCAACTACTTCTCGCTTCTCCGGCCCGATTTTGATGCCTTTCACCCATACGATGTATTCATGCTTGAATGTGACTTTTTGTTTATCTACTTTTCTAAATTAATGAGAAACATAAATTTCGATTATTCGTAGATAATCTCCAGAAGCGATCACTGAAAGTTTTGAAATACTATTCGGATGGAAAATCCCTCCAAAATATTACGGCTGAATATCGTTTTCATTATTTTATTGTTCCTTACGGGACTTGGTATCAGTTCATTTCTTTTTTATGCGCGTATCCGTTTTACTCTTGGAGTTGTGCTCAATGAAGCCGTAATCATTGGTGTTTTAGTGCTCGTTCTATACACTGTATTTACCAATGGCCGGCTTGATGAAATGAGTATTACCCGCAAACTCAGATCAGGCCTCTTGCTTATGTTGGCAATTTATACTGTGGGGTTCGTGATAGCTTTTATGCTGCAGCCGGAGTATAAACCGCCAAGATATGCCGGCGGTAATGTGATGGAACCCAACTCTTTATCGGCCGTGCTTGTGGCGCATGTGATCGGCATTGTAGCTGTCGTTTGTCTCTCGATTATGCTGAGGCTGATACAATCGCTTATTTTTCACCGTCGGAAAAAGAACACACAAAATCACTTTTTTGTGTTTGTTCTCCTTGCCGGACTCACCATTCTATCAACTGCCTTGACGGGCAAACCATTGCGGTATGATCCTTCCGCCAACCATGTTGTCACGTTCATATTGCTTATTCTGACGACCATTTTCATGTCATTGAATGTGGTACGGGTCGGCTGGGTCACGGTACTAAACCGGCGGCAAAAATTATTTACATTTCTTGGTGGCATTATCTTCACTGTTGTGGCATCAGGCCTCTTAGGCGCGCCGATTGGTGCAGGGATTACGTTCTCAGACATAGTTGAGTCATACAGCCTGTCGGCCGGCTCATTCTTGTTCATCGTGGCGATTTTCGTTTTTTTCTACAGTATTACAACGACTGTTAATACGTTGATGCATTTGCCGACCGCTGCAATTTATGACAAGAAAGTTCGCGAGATTAATTCCATCTACAGCCTCAGCCGAACGATCAATTCCCTTTTTGATTTTGACAAGATTGTTGTTGCCGTTACTGATCTGGTTTGCGAAGCCACGAACGCGCAGGCATCGTGGCTTGAGATGGCGAATGCGAAAAATCCGTCATTCCGCGGCCAGTTTGATTTTGTAGCCTTAAAGACTAAAGACAATTTTCATGTTCCCTTTTTGGAACTGAGTTCAAAAAAACATTTTTCAAAGAGCGGGGTTACCCAGTTATTACCGTCAAACGACCTTGATTATTTGCATTATTTAGTTCAGCCGGTTGAAACGATTTTACAGACAAAGAAACCGATAGTCATTAATCAGGTCAAGAAAGATAAGACGACTAAGGATTTGAATCGTACGCCGATGGAGTCTCTTGTCGGTGTTCCTCTAATATCCAATGATGAAATTGTAGGCATACTCTATGCTGCGAAAGCTCAGCAATTTGGTTTTGACCAGGACGATCTTGCGATTATATCTGCATTTGCAAATCAGACTACCGTTGCTTTGGAGAATACAAGACTTGTCAAAGAATCCTTGGAAAAAGAACGGTTGGAACAGGAATTACGTATTGCACACGAAGTGCAGATGAGGCTGATCCCGCAACAAATTCCCATGATCAGAAACGAAACCGGAACAACAGCCCTCGATATAGGCGCAATGACGCTTCCCGCAAATGAAGTCGGCGGGGATTATTACGATTTTGTAAAGTTGGCAGATTGGCGTTTGGGTATTGTGGTTGCGGACGTCTCCGGCAAAGGCACTTCGGCTGCATTTTATATGGCGGAAATCAAGGGCATTATTCAGGCATTAGCGGGAATTTATTCCGCACCAAAAGACCTGATGATAGCGGTTAATGATGTTTTATATGGAAGCATGGATCGAAAATCTTTTATTACCGTTCTCTATGTTGACTTTGATATTTCAAAAAACGAATTGCGTTTTGCGCGCGCAGGACATTGTCCGCTGCTGCACGTGTGCGGTGAAGAAAATACATTTGTTCGTCCTGACGGTATCGGACTCGGGTTGGACAACGGGTTGCTGTTTCGCAACTCAATGGAGGAACACGTAATTAAAGTTCAAAATGATGATATTTTTGTAATGTATTCTGACGGATTGATTGAGGCGCGAAATCCAACCGGCGAAGAGTTTGGCGAGGACAGATTATGCGCTGCTGTCCAATCAGTTCGCAATCTCGACGCTCAGACGATCAAAGATAAGATCATTCAGGATGTCAGTTTTTTTGAAAACGGGTCTAAGGCGCACGACGATTTGACTTGTGTTGTATTAAAATTGAAAAAGCTTTCGGTTGATGCGGAATCGCCGGTTTCATCGCCGCGCAAAGATGCCGCGCTTATACAGGGTTGACATGACGGCCATGGGTTTAACTTTCGGCTTGAATTAAATGAAAAATAGGATTACAATACGCATACTCTAAAACGTATTCTATTTTTCATCCATTAACTAACGCAGGAATGGTTCAATGAGCGGATTCGAAGTCTTTCGAAAAGACAACCAGGACGTTTCAGTGCTCTACTTAAAAGGGTATCTGGATGCCCATACGTATCCTAATTTTGAAGCAGAGCTTCAAAAACTTGTTGATGAAAAGCGATATAAAATTATCGTTGACTTCAATGACCTGAGCTACATTTCTAGTGCGGGGCTGGGCGTTTTCATGGGCTTTATCGAAACGGTCCGTGATAATTCCGGCGACATCAAGCTGTGCTCCATGTCGAGCAAGGTGTTTAAAGTTTTTGATTTGCTGGGTTTCCCGACCATCTATCAGATTTTGAAAGACTCGGAAGAAGCTCATAACAAATTTAAAGATACGGGCAGTGTATCGGGATAATGCTCAAACGTGCAATAAAGGGTGAATTGAAGAGGTTTTAGAGTGAAAAAGAAATCGGCAAATATTTTTACGCTGAATATACCCAGTCGAACGGATAATCTGGAGATTATCAGGGAGTTTATCATCGGGATTGCAAAAAAATTCGGATTTGATGATGAAGGCATCAGTGAAATAGAACTGGCTGTCGATGAGGCCTGCGCCAACGTGATCAAACACGCCTATAATTACGATGAAAACAAAAAAATAGATATTACCGTAGAAACCAATTTGTCTAAACTCACCATTACGATAAGCGATCAGGGCCGAGGATTTGATCCCGGCAAATTGGAAAGCCCGGAACAACGCTTACAAAAACACGCACGAGGAGGATTGGGTATCGCGCTTATCAAGAAGGTCATGGATGAAGTGAGTTTCGATCTTCATCCCGGCAGTAACCACGTTAAAATGGTAAAATATATTTCTAATTCTAATTAATTCCTTCCTTGCATTTCTTTTAATTCCCGCTCTATATTAATCATGATTTTCGCACATAACGAAAAGTAATCGTAACCATGACTTTCGCTTTGTCAGATATTATAACCTACCTGAGTCCTGTGGTGTTTTTGTATCCGGAAATTCATTATGTTTTTAAGTGGTTCCCATTCAGCCGTTATCGCATGGACGAACCGGAGATAATCGCAGACGCTCCCTACCGCGTCGAACCGAATCGTGATTTACCCGTTCTAGTTTTGATTAAAGATGCAGATAAACACCCGGTCAGGCTTACTAGAGCCGTGATAACTTTGTGCGGAGGGTCGAATACAGCCATTCATGAAATAGAGATCAATGACCTGGCGGACTCGCCCTGGTGGCGGAAGATTTTTAGCGTAAAAATCCCACCGGACTGGCGTGGTCAGGTTTTGTCGGTCGACGTTCAAATTGATTATCAAATTGGGGGAAATAATAAAACACTCAATAATGATAACTGCTTTGGATTGAGCCATGATCCCTTGAAAGTCGTAGCTGCAAGAGATTCGGCGCCGGCATTTGAAAACTGGTTTCAGGGTGATCTGCATTTCCACACGGATTATACGAGCGATCAGGTCGAGTTCGGAGCGCCGATGGATGCGTCAGTAGAAATGGCCTACGCTCTTGGATTGAGTTTTTTTGCGGCAACAGATCATTCCTATGATCTGGATGACTATGAAGATAATTATTTGCTGAATGATCCGGTGTTAAGAAAATGGAAGAAATCGCGAGAAGAAATTATAACACTTAATAAAGTTAACAAAGATCGGATGGTCATCATTCCCGGGGAAGAAGTGTCCTGTTCAAATGAAGAAGGGCGAAATGTGCACTTCCTGGTGCTTAATCATGATGATTTTCTCCCGGGCTCGGGAGACAGTGCTGAGCGCTGGTTCAGGACGGATGCCGAGCTAACCATTACTGACGTTGCAAAAAAGGCCAGTTTGTCCGGACTACTGATAGCCGCCCATCCGAAAGATCCGGTGCCGTTATTAGAAAAGATTCTTATTCGCCGGGGACAATGGACAGATGGGGATTGCCGGACTCACGGGATTAGCGGACTACAAATATTAAATGGACTTGATAACGGCGCGTTTGCAGATGGATTAGCGCAATGGGTTCGGCTATTACGGGACGGAGGCCGTAGCTACATTTTTGCGGGAAATGACGCACATGGAAATTTTAATCGGTATCGACAAGTCGGAATACCCATGTTTCTGCTGAATGAAATTGAAAACCATCATGCTTTTGGGTGGGCAAGGACCGTGGTATGGTTGGGTCAAGATGTTTTAACGGTAGAAAATATCATAAAGCATTTACGATGCGGCCACGGAGTGATCAGTAACGGCCCGCTCACTGTTTTTACCGTTCAAAATGAACATGGCGATATATTCCAGATCGGAGAAACAGCAAACGGAAACAGTTTAAAACTCATGCTTCGATGTAAGACTAATGCCGCATTGGGTAATTTTGCAGAAATAAGAATTATTGCCGGGCAAATTGGAAAATCTGAAGTCGTAGTTGACAGTTTCCAGTCCCTGAGCCATTTCGTAGAACGCGATATCACAATACGCTCTGCGGCATACAGCTATTTACGATGTGAAGCAAGAACCTCTGAGAATTTATTCTGCTACACCAATCCAGTTTGGATTGACAGGACATGAGGAAACTTTTGGCTTCCAAAATCACATTGCTTTTATGTGTTATCTTTTTTAAGTTTTTACAAATAATTTTCCATAAAAATCAATTTGATGCGACCATCTGATATTCATTGTTCAAACGGTATTTACATCGATAAGGAACTTCCGGGCGACAAATCGATCTCGCACCGTGCTGCAATCATTGCGGCGATCGCGGACGGAGAATCGGTTATACAAAACTCGGCAACCGGCGATGATCTTGTATCAACTCTGCAATGTCTATCTCAATTAGGCGTGGAAATTGAAACCTCGGCGACGGAAATACGGGTTAAAGGTCAAGGGCTAAACGGGCTGCGAAAACCCGACCGCCACTTGGACTGCGGCAATTCAGGAACCACGGCGCGTTTATTGGCGGGCGTTCTTGCGGGACAACCATTTGAATCGGTTCTTATAGGCGATGAGTCGCTTTCCAGAAGACCGATGGGACGCATCGCGATTCCATTGAGACGGATGGGAGCCGGAATCAAAATATCTGACAACGGGACACTGCCGATGACAATTTCCGGATCTACATTAATGGGATTAAGTCATACACTGGAAGTTGCAAGCGCGCAGGTAAAATCCTGTTTGCTCCTTGCCGGTCTATGTGCTGAAGGGGAGACCGCTATATTCGAAACAATTCCAACCCGTGACCATACGGAAAGGTTATTGCCCTTTATCCGGAAGGAGATTTTACATGACGGGCATAAATTGACCGTTCATGGCAGATGTAGCATATCCCCGTTCAATCTGACCGTTCCGGGAGATTTTTCATCAGCGGCATTTCTCATTGCAGCGGGAATACTGATTCCCGATTCACATATTCGATTACGGCGCGTGGGATTAAATCCGACGCGCACCGGATTGTTGGATGTATTGGGAGAGATGGGAGCGCGTGTTACGATAGAGAATCATGTTGAGGATGCTATTGAGCCGTATGGAGACCTAGTTGTTTCTTATCATGGCGAGACGCTGCAAGGATGTTTGCTGGATGAAAAAATAATTCCAAGTCTTATTGATGAAATTCCGATTCTTGCGGTAATTGGAACCCGGACCAATTCGGGTTTAGAAATTAGATATGCATCTGAACTTCGATATAAAGAATGTGACCGCATCATGGCGCTTGTGTATAATTTACGTCAGATGGGAGCTGAAGTTGACGAATTTGAAGACGGTTTATTTGTTCATCCATCTTCTTTGAGGCCAGCTGGCATAAAGACATTCGGTGATCACAGGATTGCGATGGCCTTTGTCATTGCTGCAATGGCGGCTGGCGGCGTATCGACCATAGATGATAGCGAATGTATCGAAATCTCTTTCCCCGGGTTTATGAAGTATATGGGTATTGAACCAACTGAATGTCATCGGGAATTTTTATCGTGTTAAAAGTTTGAACAGAATCCTGTAACATAGCGGAGGAATTATGGCCAAGGAAAAAGCGAAAAATGGAAAAATAAGAGTTGGTGTTATTGGTTGCGGCGCCATTACGCAGATAATTCATTTCCCTATTCTGTCTAAAATGGAAGACGTTGAGATTGTGGCCATTGCCGATATAGATAAAACCAAAGTTGCGGCGCTCGGAGAAAAATACCACATAGAAAACAATTTTACCGATCATGCCAAGCTGCTGGAACTGGATGATATTGACGCGGTACATATTTGCACGCCGAACAGTATGCATGCGGAGATGACCATTGATGCTTTAGCTGCCGGAAAACACGTGATGGTTGAAAAGCCTATTGCGCGCACGTACGAAGAAGCAAAAAGGATGGCAGATGAGGCTCGGAAACGTAAAATGAAATTAATGGTTGGGATGAATCACCGATTCAGGCCGGATGCGATGATCCTGAAGAACTTTGTTAAAGGTAAAGAACTTGGAAAGATCTTTTATACAAAAGCGGGCTGGCTGCGCCGGCGCGGCAGTTGGAATGAAACCGAATGGGCGAAGAAAAAACAAATGGCCGGCGGCGGAGTGTTTATGGATCTTGGAATCCCGATGCTGGACCTGTCGTTATGGCTTATGGACAATCCAAAAGTGAAAAGCGTATATAGCGCTATGTACAATCATTATCAAAAAGAAGGTATTGAGGATTCGGCAACAGTGTTGATTCGTTTTGAAAATGACGCGATTCTGAGTCTTGAAGTGAGCTGGACGCTCTTGATGGAAAATGATTTTATGTACACCAATTTATTCGGCACGTTAGGCGGGGCTTTGCTCAATCCGCTCCGGATTCACAAAGAAATGCACGGCAATTTAGTCAATGTGACGCCGACGAAGATGGAGCGTCCTGAAAATAATTACAAAAAATCTTATGAATATGAAATAAAACATTTTGTCGAATGCGTCAAGCACGACCGGCCTGTATTATCCAGCGCGGATGAGGCGGCGGAGGTCATGCGTATTTCCGAGGCCATTTACCAGTCGGCCAGAGAGAAAAGAGAAATTGTAATGAAATAGGATCCAAGCATCAGGATTTATTTAGTCGAACAATCCTGACTTGCTGAATTTGTTTCGGCGACTTTTTGGTTATTTTGAATAAAATATTGCCGTGCCATATTTCCTCGGATAAATTTGGAATATGGCCGGCTTTTTCATTTAAAAAACCCGCCAGTGTTTCATAATCCCTATCGGCAGGAATATCCGAATGAAACTGATCATTGAACGCGTCTATACGCATTTTTGCGTCTACGGTGAAGCTTCCATCCGCGTGAGCTTCGAACTCTTTCTTTTCATCGTCGTATTCATCCTGAATTTGCCCCACAATTTTCTCCAGAATATTTTCAAGAGTGATGAGCCCGCTCGTCCCGCCAAATTCATCAATCACTATACCGATGTGAATCTTTTGCAGTTGAAAATCGTGCATCAGCCGGCTAATACTCGTTGTTTCCGGCGCAAAATAGACCGGCCTTAAGATTTTTGTAAGATCATGTTCACTTGACCTGTCAATTTTGAAAAGGTCTTTGACATATAGAATGCCGATCAACGTATCAACCGTTTCCCTGAAAACGGGGATACGGGTAAAGCCGCTGTCTACAGCCATCTTGAAGTTCTCATCAAAACTGCGATCTATGTCCAGAGCAAACATCTGAGTGCGGGGCACCATGATTTCCTTGACGGTGGTCTCAGTAAAATCAAAAATATTCTCAATTAGTTTAAACTCCGTTGCATCAATCACTCCGCTTTTGCGCCCATCGGCTATTAGTAATCGGATTTCCGCTTCAGAGTGGCTTAGTTCGTGCTCTCCGACAGGCTGTATCCCAATGACGCGCAACATTAGATTGGCGCTGCCATTTAAGAAAAAAATAAACGGCTTGAAGATAATATAGAAAACGCGTAACGGATAGGAGACCCAAAGAGTTGTTGCTTTCGGGTATTGAATGGCTGCGGACTTGGGCGCGAGTTCTCCCAGGGTGATGTGCATAAATGTTATAACCGAAAATCCGATGACAAATGAGACGGCATGAATAATCTGCGGATTGACAATTCCAAAAAAATCGATCAATGGCGCAATCATGCGCGAAATCGCCGGTTCACCGAACCATCCAAGGCCGATGCTGGCGATAGTAATCCCAAGCTGTGTTGCCGATAAATAGGCGTCAAGATGGGTAATCACTTCTTTTGCAATTTTAGCCCTGGCGTTTTTTTCATGTAACATCGTTTCTATTTGCGTGGACCGGACTTTTACAATTGCAAATTCTGCAGCTACAAAAAAGCCGTTTGCCAGAACGAGGAGAAAAATTGCAAACATTTCAAAAACCACGTGACTCCTTGAATAAATAAAAAGAAAAGGTAATTCTGCAGACGAGCGGAATTACCTCTAAAATATGTTGATGCGGCAGACGACGCTATTTTCTACTCTTGATAAATTCATCCACAATTCTGTCGATTTCTGTTTCTTTTAATGCTGATGAACCATAGGTGCGTTCCCCTGAACCTGACGGAATCCGCATTTCCGATTTTTGCTTTTTGGGGCGTGAGTCAAAGGCCGGCTGTTCGTATTTAGCGTCGGCACCTGAAGACTCGTTTGGCGAAGCGGCCGTTTGGTTTACCAGTGTCGACCTGAACGGACGAATTTCAAACGCCAACCTCTTGACATTGATCAAGTGCGTTGGCATGATGTTGTCCGTAGTGATTGATCCTCCGAGTGTTCCGGGTCCCAGCGTCATCGACGGCGCAAGCCCTGTTGTGTATCCAACCGCTCCCAGTGTCGAGACCGTATTTACGCAAATACGAAAGGCCGGTTTTTCGAGGCCAAAACGCATGATCACATCATGATCGTTGGAGTGAATAGACATCGTGTGCCCAATACCGCCAAAGTTCAGGATTTTAACCGCGAGATCGCATCCGGCTTCCCAGCCGTCCACATAAAATAAGGACAAAACCGGGGACAATTTTTCTGCGGACAACGGTTCCTGTTTACCAACTTCCTTACATGGCGCAACAAGTATCGTTGTATTTGCAGGAACGGAAAACCCGGCTTTCTCTGCAATGACAGATGCCGGCATGCCGATAATTTCCGTATTGAGTCTTCCTCGGCCAAACATGAGTTTTTCCAGTTTAGTTTTTTCGTCATCTGAACAGAGGTGCGCGCGATTATTCTTTAATTCCGCCAATGCCTGTTCTTTCAGAGAGATATCCACGATCATGGAATTTTCGGACGAGCAAAGAAGTCCGTAATCAAAACATTTACCGGCAACGATATCCGCCACGGCTTTCTTGACATTTGCCGTTTTTTCAATAAATGCCGGCGCGTTGCCGGATCCTACCCCGTAGGCGGGTTTTCCGGAGCTGTATGCCGCATGAACAATTCCGTGGCCGCCCGTGGCAAGTATCACGGCAATTTCGGGACACTGCATCAGCGCCTGAGTCCCCTCGATCGTCGGCGTTTGTATACAGCCGACCAGTCCTTTTGGAGCGCCGTGTTTTTCCGCCGCCTTTCTGAGAATTTCAGCCGCCTCGAACGTACACTTTGCTGCCCGCGGGTGAGGCGCGACAGCGACGCCGTTACCGGCTTTGAGCGAGATCAGTATTTTATACATCACAGTTGACGTCGGGTTGGTCGTCGGAATGATAGCGGCAACGACACCCATCGGCCAGCCGATTTCATAAATTTTTTTCTTTTCGTCGTGGCGGATAACGCCGACGGTTTTCATATCCTTGATATAGTCGTATACATCTCTTGTGCCAAACTGATTCTTGACAATCTTGTCCTCATAACGGCCCATACGTGTTTCTTCATATGCCAATTTTGCAAGACGTTCGGCGGCTTCAAATCCTGCATCCGCCATTGCTTTGACAATTGCGTCAACCTGAGTTTGTGAGAACTTCGCAAACTCTTTTTGAGCGGCGGCTGCTAAACGCGCCACGTCGCGAGCTTCCTGCACTGAAATAAGATCTTTGTCCATAAAGCATATCGTTCGAGTTGTTTCGATAGAAATCAATTAAAAAAAATATAGAGATTATAGAAACGACTTTCAAGGAATATGTACCAAAAATAATGAATAGTCCTTGATAAAATGTGAAGACTTCCAACAGCGACCGCAAAGAACAAGAAAAGTCCAATCCGCTGCCGGACTGAACTTTCATTGCCTTCGAAAGGAATTATTTCAGAGCGGCATCAATTTGAGCGGCAGTACAAAAACCTTTAGCCACTAAAACTTCGCCTATTTTTTTACCGCTGGCGGCCTGATCCTTCAAAGCTTCATCAAGCTGTGCCTGCGTAATGACGCCCTGACTGACTAATTTGTCACCTAACATGTTTTTGTTCCTTTCTTGGTGTAATTATGTGAATAACCGCTAATTCAATAAGTTATCAAGATACCGGTATTAAAAAAACGGAGCCCATTGCTCCTACCGCTAGTTATAGAACTTCTTGCCTGATTTCTTCATGTCAAGAAGGAAATCGCACGGTTTAAATCTGGCGCCGAATTTTTGCGTATAGGTTTCCAGAACATTAACTATTTTTTCAATTCCTTCCGAATCGGCATACCTCATCAGGCCGCCGCGGAATGGAGGGAAACCCGTTCCGAAAATCATTCCGATTTCAATGTCGTCTACCGAATTGACTATCCCTTCCGCAAGGCACATGGCGGCTTCGTTGATCATGGGATAGGTCATGCGTTGCACCATTTCTTCTTTGCTGACGGAACCGTCGCCTTTAATATCAATGAGTGCATATACTTTTTCATCAACCACGGCGCGTTTGTCGCCATGTATATAAAAACCCAACTTTCCTTTCTTTCCGAGCCGTTTATCGGCATTGAGTTTTTCAAGCGCATGGGAGCCTTGCACACGCGCGCCGAATGCGTTTTCGAAAATTTTTCCGACTTTATAGGCGACGTCAATTCCGACTTCGTCGATCAGCAGGGCCGGCCCCATCGGCATGCCGAAATCCGTCATGACCTTATCCATCGCTTCTATTTTTACACCCTCTTCGAGCAAAAAGCCGGCTTCATTCAGATACGGCATTAAAAGGCGGTTAACTAGAAATCCGGCTCCGTCATTTACAACGATCGGTGTTTTGCCTAATTTCTTGGAAAACGAATATATCGCCGCTACGGAACGGTCGGACGTTTTCTTGCCGCGGATAATTTCCACGAGCGGCATACGATGAACCGGGTTAAAGAAATGCATACCGACGAAATTCTCAGGTCTCTTGTAAGCCGTGGCCATTTCTGTTATTGATAATGACGACGTATTGGAAGCTACGATGCATTCGTCGTTAACATGTTTTGATATTTCGGCGATCACTTGTTTCTTGATGTCCATGTTTTCTACAATCGCTTCGACGATAAGTTCAGTTCTTCCGAATCCTTGATAATCCAAAGTGCCGGTAATATACGCCATTTTTCTTTTCAGTTGCATTTTGGTTAGGCGCCGTTGTTTCAATTTTCGTTCGTATAACTTTCTTGATGCATCTAAGCCTAAGCCGATGGCCTGATGATTGATATCCTTCAGGCGCACTTCTACATTATTATCCGAAAACAGATATGCAATACCGCCGCCCATGACGCCTGCGCCCAAAACGCCGGAGTAACGTATCTGCGGTACAGTAATTTTTTTATCGGCGACGCCCGTGCTCTTTTTGATATCTTCCGTGAGGCGGAAAATTCGGATGAGATTTTTCGAAATGGGCGTTACGATCATTTCACCCAGGTATTTTGCTTCGATCTTCAAGCCTTCATCGAGGGGTTTTGAAAAACCTTCCTTAACTGACTGCAAGGCGCGCAGCGGCGCCGGGTAATGTCCCTTAGTTTCTTTCAGCACACTTTTTCTTGCCTGACTGTATATTATGCCTTTCCCGACGGTTTCCAATAGAACATTAACCAGGCCTTTAACTTTTCTGCGTTCGGTATACTTTTTCGACTTGCCGTTGAGAATTTCCGTAACGAATTCTTGTGCGTATTTTTCGTAAAAGTTTGCCGGTATGACCTTATCAACCATGCAAGTTTTATAGGCACGTACGGCATCCAATGTTTTCCCTGACAGAATAAGAGGTAAGGATCGCTGCAAACCGATCAATCGCGGCAAACGTTGGGTTCCTCCAAAACCGGGTATAATGCCGAGCATGACTTCGGGTAACCCGATTTTTGTTTTAGGACTGTCTGTCGCAAGCCGGTAATGACAGGCAAGCGAGAGTTCGGTTCCGCCTCCCATACATGCGCCGTCGATGACACAGACGACAGGGAAGGGCAGCTTTTCCAGCTTACTGAAAATCGCCTGCCCGGCGGCGGCGCCTTGCTCGCCTAATTTGGCATCAGTGATGTTCTTGATCTCATCGATGTCTGCCCCAACAATAAAAATACCGTCTTTTGCGCTCGAAATAATACATGCTTTAATGGTTGAAGCATTATTATTCATCCAATCGATCGCGCGATTCAGTGACTCCATGACAGGCGTGGAGAGTTTATTAAATTTTTCATTCGGGAAATCAAAAACCAGATAAGCAACCTGGTCTCTGACGCTGAGCGTGAGTCCAAAATATGTTTCCATAGGAACCTGTTAGATTTTTGTGAAATTAATTGCCAAAAATTCAATAAACCTAAAATGCTAAATAAGAATAAAAAAGTGTTTGTCCATCATCATTGACTTCTTTACATCATTTTTCAGTTTACTGATTCTTGATTTAGTTAAGGCACTTCTATCTTATTAATGATCTGAGTCACAACTTCTTCACTTGTCAGCTCCTCTGCCTCGGCCTCATACGTGAGAATAACCCTGTGTCGAAAAACTTCCATGGCGATCGCGCGAACGTCCTCCGGAATGACATATCCGCGGCGTTTGATGAACGCGTATGCTTTGGATGCAAGAATCAGATTGATTGATGCGCGCGGCGAGGCTCCGAATGAGATCAGGGGTTTAAGTTCCGGTAATCCGTATTTTTCTGGCTGACGCGTCGCAAAAACCAAATCGACAATATAGTTTTCAATCTTTTCATCCAGATAAATATCATTAACCGTTTTACGGGCCTGCAGGATCTGCTGAGGATTTATCACGGCGTTGACACCCGTCGTTCCTGTTGTTTTTGCCATGCGCCGGATGATCTCGAGTTCTTCTTCGCGTGAGGGATAACCGATCTTAAGTTTAAGCATAAATCGATCCACCTGCGCTTCCGGCAAAGGGTAGGTTCCTTCCTGCTCAATCGGATTCTGCGTAGCCAGAACGAGAAACGGTTCATCCAGCTTATGCGTTGTATCGCTGATAGTAACTTGCCTTTCCTGCATCGCCTCGAGCAGAGCGCTTTGAACCTTGGCGGGAGAACGGTTGATTTCATCGGCCAGAATCAGATTAGAAAAAATCGGGCCTTTTCGCGTGAAAAAATTGCCCTCTTTTTGGTTGTAGATTAATGTCCCGAGAAGGTCCGCCGGCAAGAGGTCGGGCGTAAACTGGATACGCTGAAATTTGGTCTGCACGGTTTCCGCCAGCGTTTTGATTGCCAACGTCTTAGCCAATCCGGGCACGCCTTCCAGCAACACATGTCCGTTGGAAAATAGCGCGACCATCAACCGTTCAACCATATACTTTTGACCGACAATGACGCGCCCGATTTCCTTGATGATGCCGTCAACAAAAGCGCTCTCGAGGTGAATTCGTTCATTGAGTTCACGAATGTCCATAATCTAACTCCATGGGGTTTGCTGTTCAACTTTAATCACGACGAGCGTGATATCATCTTGTTGTTCCGTATCCGGCGCAAAATTCCGCACATGTTCGATGATATGATTTTGAATTTCTTTTGCGGATAGATGCGCATGTTCCGAAATGATTTTCTTCAAACGGTCGTCGCCGAATAATTCGTCGCGGTCATTAAATACTTCCGTGACGCCATCGGTGTAAAGCACAATAATGTCGCCGTGGTCGATCAATTTTGTCATCTGGCGGTATTCCTGATCCGGAAGAAAACCTAAAACAACGCCGCCTTCGCGAAGACTTATCCAGTCGCCGGATTTTTTCATGATCAGCGGAGGGTTGTGTCCGGCATTTGTGTAATACATAACCAGGCGTTCAAAATCAAGAGTGCAATAGAAAAAAGTTGCAAACCGCCCTTCCGCCGTATTGATACACAAAATATTATTAAGCGAGGAAACCATTTCTGCGGTGGTTTTGTATTCAAAAACTTTTCCCCGAAAGCTGGTGTATAAAACCGACATCATGATGGCGCCCGGAACCCCTTTTCCTGAAACGTCGCCGATGCAAATGCCAATTTGAGAATCATTAAGCTTCAGAATGTCAAAAAAGTCGCCGCCGACGGCTTGACAGGGAATGCTTTTGCCTGCTATGTCCAGATTTTCAATATGCGGAAATTCATGCGGGAGAATCGCTTGTTGTATTTTTCCTGCGATTTCCATCTCCTTGTGCAGTTCCTCACTCTTGATGGCCGCTTCATTGAGTTGGGCATTTTTGATAGCAATGCCGGCTTCGCTTGCGAGTGCAACCAGGATGTCCAAAAATCCCTCATGGTAGGTGCCTAAAGTATCGCTCTCCAGGTTGAGAACGCCAATGACACGATCACCGTGGCTGATGGGAATCGTGATTTCCGACTGCGTATCCTCGCGAACTGCAACATAATGTTCGTCAAAACTCACGTCTTTCACAATAACCGGCTTGGCAATTTTGGCAACATGACCGATCAGACCTTGTCCCACATTCATTTTAATATCTTCAAGCACCTGTTCGTCATAACCTCGAATGACGGCGCTTTCGATTTCCTGGTTATCTTCATTCACGAGGAATATTCCGGCAGCATCGTACGGGACGATCGTTTTGATCGAATCGAGGATCATGTCGAGTAATTTTTCGAGGTGAATGGTGGAGTTGAACGTCTTCGCAATACTTAGAACCAGTTCTTTTTCGGTAGCGCTTTTTTTCAGCTGCGCATATAATCTGGCATTCTCGAGCGTATGACCTACGCGCTGCAGCGACGTCCACAGGATCTTTTTATCTTCGCCGGTCAATTCGTAACGGGAACTCGTTTCTCTGCTCAGCGCAATGATCCCCGTCAATCCTTCTTTTTTCAGCATCGGAACGATATACTGATGTCCTTCGTATTTCAGGACGTCAAGCTTGAACTCCGGCTCATTACCGTTTTGGAAAGCGAGAAGTTCATCAACGTCAAAAACTTTGCGCACACCCATCATTTTAATGTCGTATAAAAGGTCCGTTCTTATTTTTTTTGAAATCAATCCGTCGCCGCCGGTTGAACTGATGAGTGAAAACATCTCAGGTCCGCGAAAGTATAACGACACTTGCTGAACATTGAGAATCTTTCGTAATTTGGACGTGACTTTGTCCGCTAATTCTTTGTAGGAAGAGCTCGCGGATAAGGCGGAATCCAGGCTCCTGATGCGTTCCTGACGGACGTAATAATAGTTGTAAAGTATTTTCTTAATATACAGTTCGATCAGTTTACGAAGCGGTTCATAAATGATCACTATAAGCGCAGCTTCGATGGTATAGGCGGAGAAATCGTTGACGCGGGGAAAAAAGCTATTAAACACATGCTCGCTAACCAGAAAAATAATAATAAAAATAAAAGCAAGGAGCGTGTATAGTATAAAATTATTGAATTGTCGGAAAAACTTGAGCATGAACGTGTTGGGAAAAATGTGTCTGATAAAAACGGCATAATATAACCGCCGTCACGCTAAAATTCAAGCACAGACGTAAATGAAAAGTCTCCGCACTTGGCGGAGACTTTGTGACGACGCTTGATAGAAGTTTAGAAAACGGATTAATCGTAGTAATCCAAACCCAAGTGCGTTATGAGATCTTCGCCCTTCATCCAGCGGAGAGTGTTTTTCATTTTCATCAATTGGATAAAAAGGTCGTGTTCAGGATACACCGAAGAAGCGTGCTGGGGGCTCTTCCAATAAAATGAAAGCCATTCCTGAATGCCTTTGAAGCCGACGCGTGATGCGAGGTCCAGGAAAATCGCCAGATCCAATACGATTGGCGCGGCAAGAATCGAATCGCGGCAGAGAAAATTCACTTTGATCTGCATCGGATAACCAAGCCAGCCGAAAATATCGATATTATCCCATCCTTCCTTGTTATCCCCGCGGGGCGGATAATAGTTAATTCGCACTACATGTGAAATATTGCCGTACAAGTCGGGATACAATTCCGGTTGAAGAATATGTTCCAATACGGAAAGTTTACTTTCTTCTTTGGTCTTAAATGACTCCGGATCGTCCAGAACTTCTCCGTCGCGATTGCCAAGGATATTCGTTGAATACCAGCCATTGACTCCCAAAAGCCGCGCCTTAAATCCCGGCGCCAGAATAGTTTTCATCAGCGTTTGCCCCGTCTTAAAATCTTTACCGCAGATTGGAACATTCTTATCCTGGGCAAGCTGCATCAAAGCAGGAATGTCCGCTGATAAGTTAGGTGCGCCGTTGGCATACGGAACGCCTTCCATGATCGCAGCATAGGCGTAAATCATGCTGGAAGGGATGTTCGGATCATTTTCACGCATGCCTTTTTCCAGGCTGTCAACGGTGTTGTGAACGTCGGAGGGCTTGATAAATATTTCCGTAGAGCCGCACCACACCATCACCAGGCGGTCGCAACCGTTGTTTTTCTTGAAATCCTGTATATCCTTCCGAAGTTGGTCAGCAAGGTCCATCTTGTTCTTACCGGTCTTGACATTCGGCCCGGTCAGGCGTTTCACATATTTCTGATCGAAAACGGCCTTCATCGGTTTGATTTTTTCCATTTCGGGCCGAATTTGGTTCAGTAAATTTTTTTCAAGCACGCCGGCCTTCATGGCAGCCTGATACATATTGTCTTCGAAAATATCCCAACCTCCGAAGACAATTTGATCCAATTCTGCCAAAGGAACAAAGTCTTTGATCTTGGGAGTTCGTTTCTCAGTTCGTTTCCCTAGGCGGATCGTGCCCATTTGTGTCAGAGAACCAAATGGCTGGCCGAGGCCTTTGCGCGAAGCAATGACGCCCGCCACCATGGTCGTTGCTACGGCTCCCATTCCCGGAAGCAGAATTCCCAATATTCCCTTTGCATCTTTTATTTCAACTGTTTTCTTTTCCAAGAGAGAGTTCTCCTTTGCTTAGCGTACTTCTTCTTTTTTTAATGATGTTTTTTCATGCTGTATTTCCATCGCTAATCCGGCCTTGTAGCTGTGAACCATGCGTTGGACGGACGTGTAATTGGATAAGACTGCAACAACGGCCAGAGGGAAAGTGAAAATGTAAATAGGTTTAAAAAACTCAATACCGTTGTAGATAAATACAAAACTCGGGTCTATGAACCACACCGACATTCCGCAGAACATGGAGCCCGCTCCAAGCCAGACGATGCGTTCCTCCCGTTTCATCAGTCCAACTTTACATTCGATGTTCAGGCTTTCCGAACGCGCACGGATGTAACTGACCATGGTGGAACCGCCGAGCGCAACAAAACAAAACACGGAAGAATACAGATAATCCTGTGCGACGAGATAGTATCCCATACCGAGAAACATAATTACTTCGCTGTACCTGTCCAGAACTGAGTCATACAGGGCGCCAAAGCGCGTGCTGAGCCCCGCTGCCCTGGCTACTTTTCCGTCGAGTATATCGCATACTCCGCCTATGAGAACAAAAAAGCCGCCCCATCCGACGTATTCCAGATCTGCACGCGTACCAAACTTTGCCCCAAAAGCAAATGACCCTGCGGCAACTAGATTCAGTGCCAGGCCTAAGGTGGTAAACCAATTTGGATTTACTTTGGTTCTGCTAAATAAGCTGATTAATGGTTGGATAAGTTTTGTAAATCCGGTTTGTATGGGCCGGGGCAACATTAAACTCAAAATAAAATCCTTGTGAATTTGTGATAAGACGTAAAAAAAAACCAGGATTGACCTCTATCATAAGGGCGAATTTAAAAATTGAGCAACTAATAAGCAAGGTATTTCTTGACAAAGAAAGCATTAATGAATACCTTTTTCGAAAAAATATGAAAACTCTCGTGAGCAGGGTATGACGTTTAATCAGGACATGCATGCAGACAAGAAACGGGTCGCTTTAACGTCGGTTTTTGCGGCTGTCTTTTTGACAGGATTTAAGTTAATTGTCGGTTTCAACACCGGAAGTCTTGGTATATTGTCCGAAGCTGTTCATTCGGCGCTTGATTTGGGTGCGGCTTTTTTGACCTATATTGCAGTTAGGATATCGGACAAACCGGCGGATGCAGACCACCCGTACGGACACGGAAAGATTGAAAATATTTCAGCTTTGCTTCAAACCGTGATCCTTATCGGCACTTGTTTCTTTATCATCAAGCTGGGTGTTGAGAGAATAATTGACGATAATGCCGAAGTTGAGGTTACATTCTGGAGTTTCGCCGTAATGGGAATTTCAATTTTGGTAGATTATACACGTTCCCGGGCGCTTTTACGCACGGCTAAAGTCTATCGAAGCCAGGCTCTGGAAGCCGATGCTATACATTTTTCAACGGATATCTGGAGCTCGATGGTCGTCATTTTCGGGCTCGTATTGACCTTGGCCGGATTCAAACACGGCGACTCGCTTGCGGCGATCGGCGTTGCCGTTTTCGTTCTGTATGTGGGCGGTAATTTGCTGAAGAAAACCATCGACGCTTTGACCGACAGCATTCCGAAAGATATTGAAGAAAAAATACGGCAGGTCATGAAGACCATCGAAGGAATTTACAGTTACCGTTATCTGCGAGTGCGTCAATCGGGATCGAAAATATTCGTTGATATGTATGTTCACATCAACCGCACCGTTCCATTCGAATTGGCGCATCATGTGACGGATGAGGTTGAAAGCAAGATCTCCGAGATCGTACCAAATGCGGACATCCTCATTCACATGGAACCTTACGAAAATGAGAACGAGAGTATTATCGATAAGATCAGGATGATCGTGACGGAACAAGGATTAACCTGCCACAATATCCGCGCTCAGAAGACTTCAAACGGGTATGTCGTGGACTTTCATTTGGAATGCAATAACCAGATGCCGTTTGCCGATGCGCACGAGGCCTCGACACGCATTGAAAGAAAACTTAAGCAGAAAATTGACGAAATAAAGAACGTGAAAGTCCATATCGAAGATGCGCGCGACCGTGAGATTCTGGCGGAAGATATTACGAAACGTTCGGCGGCGTTGATCGAACAAGTGAGGAATATGGCTTCAGAAGACGGCGCGATTCTCGGATGCGATGATTTTATTGTAATAAAAGTGGAAGGACACAAAAAACTCATGTTCGACTGCCACATCAAACCCGGGTTGTCGCTGGACGAGGTACACACCATGATGACTTCATTTGAAAATCGAATTAATAAAAGAATTCCTGAAATCAAACAGATCGTAATTCATCCGGAAACTCTTGACGCCGTATCATAGCCATGACGATGTATTTTACTGAAAAAGATTCTCTTCGTTACGGAAAATTCACATGTTTTGATACATTCCCATTTGTCAAAGCCGTTTTTTCGACACGAATTGGCGGTGTGAGCGATGCGCCGTTTGACCAATTGAATATGGGCATTACGACGGATGACAAAAAGGAAAATATTGAGGAAAACAGAAGACGTTTTTTTGAGGCAGTTGGAATTGATAAGAATTTGGTTGTAATACAGAAACAAGTTCACGAAACGCGAT